>NZ_JAWYAJ010000583.1:6093-9126 GCF_034124845.1 Robinsoniella sp. | reverse complement strand
CGTACTGCAGGAGAAGATCAGGATAATGCGGATGCAGAAGGCGGCTACCGCCTGACCCGGGAGGAAAAATCAAACCTCGAAGTGCTGACACATCATTTTGAGCAAGTGGCAGTTTTGCTGAACGTTGCAAATATTATTGATATGAGCTGGGCAGAAGACTCTGTTTACCAGGATCATATCAAGGCAATCATGTATATCTGGCAGGGCGGCATGGTCGGCGGCCTTGCTGTTGCAGATGTTTTATCGGGTGATATAAATCCCAGCGGAAAACTGCCTGACACCATTGCTTTTAAGCTGGAAGACTATCCATCTACCAGTAATTTTGGTGGTGGAGACCAGAATTTTTATCAGGAAGATATCTATGTAGGATACCGCTATTTCGAAACTTTCGCACCGGAAAAAGTGCAGTATCCTTTTGGTTTTGGACTATCCTATACTGATTTTAAAATTGAAATATTAGAAGCAAAGTCTGCAGGCAGTGGTGCAGATACCCGGATTGAACTGGCGGTAAGAGTTAAAAATACCGGCGCCTGTGCAGGAAAAGAAGTCGTTCAGGTCTACAGCGGCGAACCTCAGGGTGTGCTGGGAAAACCGGTAAAAGAACTGCGTGCATTTGCTAAAACTGCAAACCTGCAGCCAAAGGAAGAAGAAACGCTTTATATCAGTTTCCCCGCTGCGGCTATGGCTTCTTATGATGACAGCGGTATAACCGGAAATAAGTCCTGTTATGTACTGGAAGCGGGTGCTTATGAAATCTTTGTGGGAAACAGTGTACGCAGCCTGACAAAAGCAGATATTGACCAAAATGGTGCATACATCGTAGACCATCTGACTGTGATCGAAACGTTGGAAGAGGCAATGGCACCCGTCAGGGCATTTCAAAGGATGAAGCCGGGCAAAACAAACAGTGATGGAACCTACGAGATTCAGCAGGAAGAAACTCCGCTGCAGACCATTTCCCTGCAAAACAGAATAACCGGGCGTCTGCCGGAAACAATGCCGCAGACCGGTGATAGAGGAATAAAGCTTCAAGACGTAGCAAAGGGAAAAGCAGAGATGAATGCATTTATTGCCCAGCTGAATACAGAAGAACTGGCAGCTATTGTACGCGGTGAAGGGATGAGCAGCCCCAAAGTAACGCCTGGAACTGCTGCAGCTTTTGGCGGTGTGAGTGATGCTCTGGTAGCATATGGTATTCCCATTGCATGTGCTGCTGACGGTCCTTCTGGAATCCGTATGGAAAGTGGTCTGAAAGCAACGCAGATGCCTATTGGGACATTGCTGTCTTCATCCTGGAATATTCCAATGATGGAAGAACTCTATGCATTAGAAGGAAAAGAATTACGGAATAATGAAATTGATACCCTCCTGGGACCAGGTGTAAATATACACCGTAATCCCTTAAATGGACGAAACTTTGAATATTATTCAGAAGATCCATATCTGACCGGATGCTTTGCCAGTGCGGCGGTAAAAGGAATCCGAAAATCCGGATGCGCAGGAACAGTAAAGCATTTTGCAGGCAATAACCAGGAAAAAGCCCGTTTTCACGTAGACTCCATCATTTCAGAGCGGGCATTGCGTGAAATATATCTGAAAGCCTTTGAAATAGCGGTGAAAGAAGGCAATGCTACCTCTATTATGACTTCTTACAATCCGGTAAACGGACACTGGTCCGCATCAAATTATGATCTGAATACCACTATATTACGGGGCGAGTGGGGTTACCAGGGAATAGTCATGACCGACTGGTGGGCTATGATGAATGATACCGCAGAAGGTGGTCCGGCTGACAGAAAAAATACTGCATTCATGGTCCGCGCCCAAAATGATATTTATATGGTTGTAAACAATAATGGTGCCGAAGTAAATGCCATGAACGACAATACATTGGAGTTTTTGGAAAAAAGAAGTCTTACGGTTGGCGAACTGCAGCGCTGTGCCAAAAATATATGCAAATTTCTGATGCAGGTACCGGCTTTTGACAGAAAACCAGAAGAAGCTGCCAGAATCCAGAAATTTGCTGCAAGAGAATGCCCGGATAAAGACTTCTCAGAAGGAAAAACCTGTTACATACTGTCTGAACTTCCAAAGATCACACCGGCATTTGGGGAAACGGTATGCCTGAAAGTAGAAAATGCTGGAATATTCAGCATTGTGGGAGAACTCTCTTCTCAGGGAACAAATCAGGCACAGGCAACCGTAAATATGATCTTAAATGGAGAAGTTATGACTACCGTACAGCTCAATGGCACCGATGGGAATAAAATTATACAGAAGCTGATCAAGGTAGAACTGGAGCCTGGCTGCTATGAGCTGCGTTTGGATCTGGTAAAACCGGATATGACAATTGGTTGGATTGAGTTTAGAGGATAGAAGATAGATTAGCAGCAAACTACAAATAGGAAACAACAGATCATTAGGGTTTTTTATTCACATTTATTCGTTTTGTCAAATGCCTGTCACATGAATCCGCTATGGTATGAATGGATAAATAAACAGGAGGTTTAACAAATGTATAAAAGAAGTGTTTTGAAACTATGCGTTGGAATAGGAGTTGTTCTGGGGATTTTAACAGGGTGTGCTTCCCAAATTTCAACCGAAGAAACCAAGGAGAAAATACAGTCTGAAGGCACGGGTGATAAAGAGAACATCTACCAGAATATGAATAAAAAACTGGCAGCGTATGAGGTGAACCCGGAAACTTTTGCTTTGAAGTTCCAAAACGGCGGGAAATCTGTAATGATTTCCCAGCCCGGTGAGAAGCGTCTGGTGGAAAATTTCACACAGGATGACGGTGTTTCCAGCTGGTATTATCCGGAGGAGAAAATAGCGGTAACCATAACTCAGGAACAAGATTATCTGCAGGTTATAATAAGCTCTGAAGGAGAAACGGATCATGAATTCAACTGGCCGGTTATAACCGGAGATCAGTATTATCTGCCATTGGGGACAAAATAAAACTCTCTGCCTTCCGAAGCCAAATACTTCATAACAGGAAGGAACTTCTTTACATTTTGTGCCGTTTGAATA
>NZ_JAWYAJ010000583.1:0-6083 GCF_034124845.1 Robinsoniella sp. | reverse complement strand
CTGTCTGTAACGGCTACCTGAAAGGAACAACTTTTGCTGTGATGGATCAGCTATCCATGCCGTTTTGGTCAGCAGCACAGGGAGATCATGCCATAGTTACGGTGTTGGAAAATCCATACCGCAGTAATCTTATATTTTCAGAAACAAAAGAGAATATCTTTACCCTGAATCATGAGTTTCCAAAAATTGATCCCCAAAAGGAACAGCGCTTCCGGTTTTATCTTACGGATAATGACCCGGTAGCAGCTGCTAAAATCTATCGCAGTTATGTGATGGAGAAGGGGGAATTTGTAACGCTAAAAGAAAAAGAAGCTAAAAATCCAGATATTCAAAAGCTCTATGGCGCACCTCATATTTACCTTTGGGGTGAACTTATAATTTCCCCGGAGAATGTGGACTGGCAGGCATTTCGCAGAGCAATGGACAGTAGTATAATGGAGTATCTGAAATGGAGCATTGCCCAATTAGATTCTGGTGAGGAAGCTGTCAATGCTTTAGCAGAAATAGCCACTCAGGATTATGTTGGTGAATACCAAAAGGACATTCTATGCCGGGCGTTGAGTGAACTCCTGAAAAGAGATGATTTTTACCGGGAAGATATCTTGAGGGACCAGGACACATTTATGCAGAAATGCATTGAAAAAGGATTGGACAACATGAAAGAGTCGGAGAAGCTGCAATTTAATAAACATGCTTTAGCAGTTAATCTGCCTGAAGTTTTTTCAGAGGCGGATACATGGATGAATCAGGAAACGGTAGATCTTGTAAAGGAGTTGAAAGAAAGCGGGGTAGATCGCGCCTGGATCGGGTTAAACAGCTGGGAACAGGCATTTGCCAAACCGGAGCTGGCAGAGACAGCAGTTTCTCAGGGATATTTAATAGGACCTTATGATTCATACCATTCGATTCACAAACCTGGAGAGGAACAGTGGATTACCGCTGAATTTCCGGACACATCTCTCTATGAAAATGCAGTGATTGAAGATAAGAACGGTGAAAAAATCACCGGTTTTCAAGATATAGGTCGTAAACTGAATCCTACATTGTCGTTGCCAGCCGTAAAAAATCGTTTGGCTGCAATCGAAGGCAATGGAGTGGCATTTAACTCCTGGTTTATTGATTGTGATGCCACAGGAGAAATATACGATGACTATACACCAGAACATATCACAACCCAGCAGGAAGATCTGCAGGCAAGACTGGATCGAATGGCATTGATACGAGACAGCAGGAAAGTAATCGGCTCCGAAGGAGGAAACGACTTTGCCGCTTCCACCATAGCTTTCGCCCATGGAATAGAGCTGCAGAGCTTTTCCTGGATGGATGAAGATATGAAGAGTAACAAAGACAGCGAATACTATATAGGCAAATATTATAATCCAAAAGGCGGAGCGGCAGAACGGTTTACGAAGCAAGTACCCGTGAAAGAGCAATACGCGCAGATATTTCTCAATCCCGGATATGATGTACCGCTGTATAAATTAGTTTACAACGATTCTGTAATTACTACCTATCATTGGGACTGGTCTACATTTAAGATAATAGATAAGGTGGCAGACCGTATGCTACGGGAGGTTTTATATAATGTTCCTCCTCTTTATCATCTGGACAGTACCGAGTGGGAAAAATATAAGGCACCAATTACAGAGCACACAGCAGTCTGGTCCGGGTTTAGTAAAGAAGCTGTACAGCAAGAAATGACAGACTTCGCATATCTTACTGAAAATAGAATGGTGCAAATGACGAAATATGGTGAACAATTACAGGCAGTGGCTAATTATACAGATGAGGAATATCAATTTGAAAATATAAGTATACCGGGGCATTCTGTTTTGATTAAACAGAATGGAAATGAGGTGATTTATACTCCGGGGATGTAAATGGATAACAATTTAATGTAATCAATTGTTCTTAGACAACTAAATGTGAGGCAAAATAATTACAACATGACATACAGTTGTCCTGTTTCCTATGCTATAATTAACAAAATACTTTCCGGAGCATCTAAAGGAAGTTCCGGAAAAAGAAAGAGGGGAATCGGAGACAGTGACAGAAATAAAAGCAATGAACGAGATCAAGACTATCAGATGCTATGACGATTTTATAAAATCACTTTTCATGACTGGAATGAGTATGGGGGGACCAAACGATGAACATGTCTTTTCCCTGTGCAATTATTTTGGTGATGAAATAGAGTGGCATACGGAAAAACCAGATACGGATCCATGGGAATGGCGGATGCGGGTCCTGAACGAGCGGGATGATATCGCCTATGGAAAGCTGTTTTTTAAGAAGAGCGGCTATATTACAAAAGACTGGTTTCCATATTTTTATGCAGCACGCCGTGATAAGAAAAGTCTTGAAGAATCCTATGCAGAAGGAAAAATCAGCCAGCCGGCGAAATTAATTTATGAAATATTAAAAGAGGAGAGAACAATGCCGCTGCATCTTCTGAAATCGGCAGGGGGATTTTCCAAAGAAAATAAAGCGGCTTTTGAACGGGGATTAACGGAACTGCAGATGAAAATGTACATCACCATGTGCGGGCAGAAGAGGAAACGTTCGGAAAAAGGAGAGGAGTATGGCTGGTCTTCCACTGTATTCTGCCTTATGGAAGACTTTTTTGCTAAAGACATACTAGAAGTAGCAGGGCATATAGACAGGGAAGCTGCTTTGTGGAAAATTTCTGAGCAGATCGTGCGGTTTAATCCAAAGGCAGATCCAAAAAAGGTAAAGAAGTTTGTTTTGGGTTAGTAATTCTCAATTGATTTCGCAACATTGTGAATGAAAATGTATAATGAATCTTAGGATAATAATATAAACTATACGCTGGATTGTCAGAGTTTTTTGAAATAACTTTAAAAAGGTGTAAATGCAGGCTTAAAACCTTCATTTACACCTTTTAATTTCATAAATTTCCTGTAAAGCATGCACTTGTAGAACAACCGGCGCAAGAAAGCATTTTCAAATTCTTTCTACGCCGATGCCTCAAACTGACTGTTATAAAGAGAAGCATAAAAGCCCTCCTGCATAATCAGGTCATTATGGGTGCCGCGTTCTATAATATCCCCATCTTTTACTACCAGGATTAAATCTGCATTTTTGATCGTGGAAAGGCGGTGGGCGATGACAAAGCTGGTTTTATTTTTCATCAGGTCTGCCATTGCTTTCTGGATCTCCACTTCCGTTCTGGTATCTACACTTGAAGTCGCTTCATCTAAAATCATAAAGGATGGGTTTGTCAGCATCGCACGGGCGATAGTTAAAAGCTGCATCTGCCCCTGGGAGATATTTGAGGCCTCACTGGATATGATGGTGTCATAACCCTCTGGAAGTGTACGGATAAAATGGTCACAGCGGGCAGCACAGGCGGCTCTTTGGATTTCCTCAGGGGAAGCATCCATTTTTCCATAAGCTATATTTTCTGCAATGGTACCTTCAAACAGCCAGGTATCCTGGAGAACCATTCCGATTCGCCGGCGCAGTTCACCTCGTGGCATTGCTGTAATATTTACGCCGTCAATAGAGATGCTTCCGCCATTCAGATCATAAAAACGCATTAACAGATTAATAAGCGTTGTCTTTCCTCCCCCGGTAGGACCAACAATGGCAATCATTTCATTTGGATGTACTTCCAGATTCAGATTGTTCATTAATATTTTGTCTTCTGAGTATCCGAATTGCACATGCCGGAAGCTCACATGGCCATTGGGGATTGGTAAATTTTCGCCAGCTGTATCTGCTGTTTCTTCCTCTTCGTCCAGAAGTATAAATACCCGCTCAGCTCCGGCAATTGCAGCCTGAAGAGAGGTAATCACATAGGATGCCTGGGTAACAGGTTCTGCGATCTGGTTTTCATACTGTAGAAAAGCCTGAATAATACCAAGGGAAATCTGCCCCTGTAGAACCAGATAGCCACCCATCAGGGCGGTTGCCACGAACCCCAGTTGATTGATAATACGGATTGCCGGATAAATGGCGAAATTGGCAAACTGCGCTTTCTGGTTGGCCTCAAACTGTTGTTCACTCAGATCCAGAACAGCATCAATCGCTTGAGGCTGCTGGTTAAACACTTTAATAATACGGTTGCCGGTATAAAGTTCTTCTACTTTTCCATTTAGTTCACCGACCACCGCCTGGTTTTGGGCAAAATAGCGCTGACTCAGATCAGAGACAAATTTAGTTGCCACTGTGCTTATAGTCACGGAAACCAGTACCAGGAGGGATAATCCGGGACTCAATAGCAGCATTGCTGCTGCAGTAAGCAGAATCGTAAAGACGGATGATATAAACTGCATCAATCCTACCTGCAGAACCTCAGAGACTTTCTCCAGATCATTGGTAATGCGGCTCATAATATCCCCGGTTTTATGGGAATCAAAATAGCGCAGCGGTAGTTTTGTGATTTTTGCACTTATGTCCTGCCGCAGAGACAGGGTGAATTTTTCACCTACGCTGGCGATAATATATTGCTGTATATAGGATAGCAGCCAGGTTGCCAGGGCAGCGGCAACAATCAGCAGAACCGGAATCAAAAGAGCATCGCTTAACAGTGCCAGGAGATCGGTTCCCTTTTCATATTGTTTTAGCGCCGTTAAGAGGTTGTCGATTCCGGCACCTACCATTAAAGGCATTAATGCATATGCTGCACTGCTCAATAAGGCGGTAAGCAGAACTAAAAATAATTTACCTTTTTGATCAGACAGTCGTTTTAGCAGGCGCTTTACGGTGACTTTTGTATTTTGTGGGATATCGGAAACCTCTACGCCCACAATAGGTTTCTTTTTTGTGAGTTTGTTTTGTTTCATTTGTTTCATACTGCAGTAACCTCCTCTGATGATAATTGGCTTTTGGCAATTGCCTGATATACCTGGCAATTTCTCACTAATGCCGGATGTTTTCCGATTCCTGCGATTTTGCCTTCATCCAGTACGATAATCTGGTCAGCATCCATAATTGTGCTGATTCTCTGGGCAATTATAATCTTGGCAGTCTGTGGTGTTTCCTTTTTTAAGGCTCTTCTCAGAGCAGCATCTGTTTTAAAATCAAGAGCGGAAAAGCTGTCATCGAACACCAGCACAGGAGCTTCCTTAATCAGCGCCCGGGCTATGGACAGCCTTTGCTTCTGTCCGCCCGAAAAATTAGAACCGCTTTGGGATACCGGAGCATTCAAACCAAGGTGAAGTCCGTCTACAAAGTGTTCTGCCTGGGAAATGCGAAGCGCTTTTTTCATCTGTGTCATGGTGGCTGTTTTACATCCCATGCGCAGATTGTCTGCAATTGTGCCGCTGAATAAAAAAGCTTTTTGTGGTACATATCCGATATTATCCCGTAGTTTTTCCTGGGACAGTGTACGGATATCCGTTCCGTTTACACTTATTTTTCCGGAATTGATATCATGCAGGCGAAGCAGAAGAGTGGCAATCGTGCTCTTTCCTGAACCGGTTCCTCCGATGATTGCAGTAGTCTTTCCGGCATAGCAGGAAAAAGAAAGGTTTTGCAGAACCGGTTCTTCTGCACCATTATATGAAAATGTTACATGGTCAAACTGAACAGCCGGCTTATTCCCAACAGTCATACTGCTTTGCGTCTGGGTATCTTTTATTTCAGGCGTCATGTGAAGAATTTCTTCCAGCCGGTCCAGACAGGACTTCATTTTAGGCAGAGTCACGCAGGACAATGCTGCCATAATCAGATACGCCAGTGTCATAATCGTATACTCAGTCACTGCGGTGATTTCTCCAATCTGCATGGTTCCCTCCATTGACATCAAGCCTCCGAACCAGACGATTGCAGCCATAGAAAGCCCCATAACCAGCCATACGGTGGGATTCAGGAACGCAAAAAGTTTATTAAGTTTAATCATATTATCTGCATATCCTGAAAAAGCTTTATCACAGCGGTGCTGCTCATAAGTTCCGTTGTCAAATGCCCGTATAACACGGACTCCGGTAATGGATTCCCTTACAACCTGATTGATATGGTCCATCCGCCGTTGTATCTGAGCAGAAAGGGGACCGGATTTTTTTAGGATAATCCATGCAAGCAATAAAAATAATAGAATACAGAATACCGGGATCAAG
>NZ_JAWYAJ010000582.1:0-4249 GCF_034124845.1 Robinsoniella sp. | reverse complement strand
ATGATATCCGGATGAAAATGAAGCGCATACCTGCGGTAATGGCTGTCGGAATTAATTCTTACTCCATGAAATACATGGGGTGACAGCAGCAGAAGGCTGTGGGAAGTAAGGCAATATCGCTGTCCTTCCACCAGGTAGTCCGCATCTCCATCCACAAAGTAAAACACCTCATAATAATTGTGACAGTGCAGATCATACTGCTCCGTCCGATACTGCGTATCGCTGTAGCCCACATTGATCATTTCCAAATAGCGGCTGTCCTGTTCTTTTTCATTTTCCGGCATTGCATAACCTCCCTAAGCGTGTTTAAAATTGCTTTCTGGCAGCTGCGTCACGCTCTAACGAAACCATAGCATAAAAATACTATAAAACATCAGAGCGATATTTGCAATATAATCGCCTCTGCCGGCAATGGTATTTTTCTGATAAATAGGCTATAGTTTTTACAAAGCTCCGGTAAAACGAAAATGAACCGGACAGAAAGGATATTATTATGATAACAGGAGCACAGCTTTATACCGTCAGAGATTATATCCAAACGGAAAAAGATTTTACATTTACAATTCAGAAAATTGCAGCCATGGGTTATACAACTGTGCAGATTTCTGCCATCGGCAAGGATATTCCTGCCAAGCGGATCCGCGGGGTATGTGATGAAGCAGGGGTGGCGATTGTATTGACCCATAATAGTCCCGACCGGATTCTATATGATACGGATGCATTAATAGCTGAGCACAATATACTGGGCTGTAACTATATCGGACTTGGCAGCATGCCGGAAAAATACCGCAGCAAAGACTGGATTTCTCATTTTGCCGATGATTATCTGGAACCTGCTAAAAAAATGGCT
The DNA here is from genome assembly GCF_034124845.1 of Robinsoniella sp. Taxonomy (NCBI): domain Bacteria; kingdom Bacillati; phylum Bacillota; class Clostridia; order Lachnospirales; family Lachnospiraceae; genus Robinsoniella; species Robinsoniella sp. The sequence goes on along the minus strand of NZ_JAWYAJ010000582.1, from coordinate 3,399 downwards.
GCTGCAGGTAAGCTTTTTATGTATCATAACCACAACTTTGAATTTGAAAAACTGGGACAGATACGTATGCTGGAATATCTCCTGGAGGCATTTGCACCGGACGAACTTGGCATTACCCTGGATACTTACTGGATCCAGGCTGCAGGCGGTGACGTATGCCAGTGGATTACAAAATTAAAAGACCGGATTCCCTGCGTTCACCTGAAAGATATGGCAGTTCATCATGGCACCGCTATCATGGCACCGGTTATGGAAGGAAACTTAAACTTCACTGAGATACTGCAAACCCTTGAACATACAAACTGCAAACATCTGCTGGTAGAACAGGATATCTGCCAGACCAGTCCCTTTGACTGCCTGCAGAAAAGCTATGACAATCTTGCTGCTGCAGGTTACCGTTAGAATGCCGTTATTCAGAGCGTGTTCGGAAAATCACTTTATCAGTCTGACACACCCTGCCCTCCATGAAAAATAAAAGATAGAATGATGTATAAAAATGAGGTATAAAGTATGGATAAAATAAAACTTGGAATTATCGGAATCGGAAATATGGGCAGTGCTCACGCGTTATCACTGAATGCGGGAAATATCCCTGAGCTGGAATTAACCGCTGTAGCTGACCTGCGGGAGTCCAGAAGGTCATGGGCAAAAGAAAACCTCCCGGAAAACGTACAGATCTTTGCTGATGGGGACAGCCTGATGAAAGCAGGCTGCTGTGATGCCGTCCTGGTTGCAGTTCCCCACTATGACCATCCGCGTTTAGTCATAAACGCATTTGAACACGGACTCCATGCCATGTGTGAAAAACCAGCGGGTGTATATACCCAGCAGGTACGTGAAATGAATGAAGCCGCCGGGAAAACAGACAGGGTTTTCGGCATGATGTTTAACCAGCGCACCAATCCTGTGTACCGTAAAATATATGAAATGGTACACAGCCAAAATTACGGGGCTGTCAAGCGAGTAAATTGGATTATAACTGACTGGTACCGTACCCAGGCGTATTACAATTCCGGCGGTTGGCGTGCCACCTGGGCGGGAGAAGGCGGCGGCGTGCTTACTAACCAATGTCCCCATAACCTGGATCTTCTGCAGTGGATCTGCGGAATGCCCTCAAAGGTACACGCATTCTGTCATATGGGAAAATGGCATGATATAGAGGTAGAAGACGATGTAACTGCATATATGGAATTCCCAAATGGAGCCACCGGCGTATTTGTAACTACAACTGGGGATGCCCCCGGCACCAATCGTCTGGAAATCACCCTGGAAAAAGGTAAAATCGTCTGTGAAAATGATCTATTGCGCTTTTATGAACTGGATTGCAGCGAACGGGAATACTGCTTTACCACCCGGGAGGGCTTCCAGCCTCCTGCCGGACACTGGACCGATATCGTTACAGATGGAGAGAATCTACAGCATACAGGCGTTTTAAGAGCATTTGCCGCAAACATTTTAAGAGGAGAACCCCTGGTGGCAAACGGCGAAGAAGGCATTAACGGACTTGCACTTTCCAATGCAATGTACCTGTCCGGCTGGCTGGGCAGAACTGTGGAGCTTCCAATTGATGAAAATCTGTATCTGGAGAAATTAAACCAGCTGCGGGCTGGTTCTAAAATCAAAGAAGTGGAGGACATCACATTTAACACAGAAGGAACTTACGGTTCCGGGGGGAAACCATGAGAGCGGCTATTGTAGGATGCGGCAGTATCGCCCACGTCCACGCAGAAAGCATCTCCCGGCTGGATGGAATCACCCTGGCTGCTTTTGCAGATATTATTGGGGAACGGGCACAGGAATTCGCAAAACAATATGGAGGTAATGCCTACGTCACATTGGAAGAAATGCTGGCAAAGGAAAAACCCGATGTGCTGCATATCTGCACACCCCACTATTTACATGTACCGATGATGCTGTATGCACTTAAACACGGAGTCCATGTCTTTTCAGAAAAACCTCCGGTAATTTCAAGACAACAGCTGGATGAACTGCTCTCTCTCCACACAGAAAAGTATTTGGGATTTTGCTTTCAGAATCGTTATAATCCCAGCATCTGCCTGGTAAAAAAACTGCTGGAATCCAACGCCGCGGGAAATGTCATAGGTGCCAGAGGAATCGTGACCTGGGAAAGAGACTCATCCTATTACACCGAAAGCACCTGGAGAGGGAAACAAGCCACGGAAGGCGGCGGCGCACTGATAAACCAGGCCATCCACACGATGGATCTGCTGGTTTATCTGCTGGGAACACCCCGAAGCGTAGACGCGGTCATGCATAATCATCATTTAAAAGAGGTAATTGATGTGGAGGATACACTGGAAGCCTACATTCGTTTTCCAGATGCAGGTGCCGTCTTCTATGCAACCACCGCTTACTGTGACAATGTTCCTCCACTAATCGAACTGTCCTGTGAAAACAGAACCATTCGGATCGAAGACCACGCAGTCACTTACTACTATCGGGATGGGCGCATAGAAACTCCCAAACTGCCCTCCGTGGAAGCACTGGGGAAAGACTACTGGGGAAGCGGACACATGAGCTGTATAGCAGATTTTTATAAATCCATTCGTGAAAACAGCCGGTTTACCCTGGATCTTGCTGGAACACAGGATACCATCCGTCTGATGCTTGCTTCTTACGAATCCGCCAGAACGCAGAAAGAAATTTTCATAGATAACGTAGTTTAGAAGTGTATAACAAATTTGTAAATGTATAATAAGTTTGGATGTGCATAATAAGTTTGGATGTGCATAATAAGTTTGGATGTGTATATCTAGTTTTGAAGTGTATATCTAGTTTTGAAGTGTATATCTAGTTTTGAAGTGTATATCTAGTTTGGGAGTACATAACAAATATGGAAAGTAAAAAGAAAGGATTACGAATTATGTTGGAAAATGCAAAGATATCCTGTTTCGCAGATGAAATTGATACCGACCTTTTAAAACAGATAAAACTTTTGAAAGAATTGGAATTACGTTTTATCGAATTCCGCAGTGCCAATCATAAAGGCGTTGCAGATTATACCATTGCTGAGGCATTACAGGTAAAGAAAGAACTGGACCATAACAGAATTGCTGTTTCCGCCATAGGCTCACCTATTGGAAAAATATCTGTTACGGATGATTTCACATCCCACTTTAAACAATTTCAGCATATAACAGAATTGGCTGAAATTTTTGAGACACCTTATATCCGGATGTTCAGCTTCTATCTTCCCAAAGGCAGCGCTCCCGGGGTCTATCGGGATGAAGTCCTGAAACGCGTGGAACTGCTGGTGAATTATGCCGCAAAGAAAAACCTGGTCTTGCTCCATGAAAACGAAAAAGGGATTTACGGCGATACAGCCATACGCTGTCTGGATTTGATGAAGGAATTCTACGGTCCAAATTTTGGTGCCAT
>NZ_JAWYAJ010000581.1:0-12539 GCF_034124845.1 Robinsoniella sp. | reverse complement strand
TTTTAATTTTATGTTCACAGCCGGTAGTTAATAATAGGTTCATCTGCGGATACGGCTTTGGATAAGGAATAATGGCCATTTCTGCATTTCTTATACCTTCAAATAACTCCTTAGCACTTCTATCCATCGCATCTTTAAAAGCAGAATTATATGATTTCGAAATCGGTTTGGATATTTGCTGCATGATTTCTTGTATTATATACATTTTATCTTTACCTTTCTGTAAATTTTGTGTTCAAATGATTTAACTCTTCATCCAAGACTTCTGTTTTTTCTTTCCACCTATTTCCCCAAATACTTTTAGAAAGCATTTTCCCTGTCCAACGGAGAGTATCATAGACTCCGTCAAGACCAGGGAGTCTTTCATTTTCTTTTTTATAAGCCTGATATTGTGCCTCATTACATAACTGCTCTTTTACACGTTCTAATATAGCCGAATCCCTGGTCTTATCAAACTCAATCATAGCATTGCTTATATAAGAACAAATATCTTTTAGCCCTTTAAATTTATGATACTTTAGTTTCATATCAAAATATTTAATAAAGTTTATTGGTGCAAATACGATTATATCTAATAGCTTCTGATTTTCCATTAACATATAAATCGCATCAAATAAAAAAAAGACAGAAGGATTTCCATCTTCCATGCTTCCTATAACTGCTCTGTTTTTTGACTCCTCTGTCTGTTCAAAATGGTTGTAAATGAAATTTTGTAAAGTATTCTCTTTATTATTTAAAGGAGATACTGTAATTCGGTCAATTTGTAGATCCAATAACCAGTCAACGGATTTTTTTAAAATTAATAATGATTGCTTTTCATTTAAGCCAGGTATCCCAATTAAAAGATTTCCCCTGGAAATACAGCCACATTCTTTTATTGTCCGAATCGCATTGATTATATCTCTGTTTCCTATATCTTTATTTAACCAATGGTTACGGATCCAATCATCATATACTTCTACTCCAAACGCAATCTCAATTGTTTTTGCACTTTTTTTCTTACATTCTCTAATTCTGGCTGCAGATACATTATTTGCTCTGGTTTCCAGTATTAAGCGGTATGGCTTCGACGAAAATAACTGTTCCTTTAGGAAGATCTGCTGAAAAACAGGATCTGGAAGCTCATCTGGACTAAGACTGTCATGACCATTTACATACTCAAATAAATTAGGCATTTTCTTTTTGCCTCTCAAAAGATCAAAACTATATTTAATGACATTTCCATAGCGAACCGGATCTCTTTCTTTTAACAGATTTATCAGAACAAGGCTTTCTAAGTCTTCCTTAAAATAGTTACACATACTGCACCCGGAAAAATTTCCCTTATTTATTTTGTGCGGGCATCCGCTAGTGAATAAACTGGTCATATTCAGCCATTCTGAAATAGGTCCATTTTCATGCACATTAAATTTATCAATAATGCTGTTTTCGATTTCCTCATTCGAAAGCTGATCTGCCTCCAACATTTTGCTCTTATATTCATCCGAAACAGAACGCCATATATATTCTAAAACCATAGTAATAAACATGATATTTTTCGCATGGCATTCAGGCCATACATCCCCCTTTCTCATCATATTGATACCAAACATTCAAAAATTCTTCCATATACACTTATTTCCCTGCCATAAATATGTTTAAATTCTACAATAGGCCATTTAAGCTTTAACCGCTGTACCGCTCCATCATGCAATATCTCTCTGGATATTTTGAAGCTATAATGGCTCCACTGTTCTGTTAGAACAGGTTGACCTATGCATTTATTATTTAAAAGAATACAGGCTTTTACTTCCAGTTTTTTTGCAATTGGGGAACTGATTGTCAGATCTACACTTATGTCATTATTACTATCAGCAAATAAATAAAATTCCGTTTCCGGGCTGAAAGCTTCCATATACCCTATATTATTTTCTGTACACATAAAAAATGCTCTGTTATTTCCATAAACCTGTGTTCGGTATGATTGTTGCAGTAAATCTAGTTTTCCATCTACTGATCCGTATCCTGCCATCCATAAATCTGCAAGCTCAATGTGATTACCTTTATCTTTCTGTCTGATAACTTGATCCATTGCTTTTATTATATCTAAGGCAACATTTTTATTGTTCATTGAACTCTCAGGAAATGCCGGCCATAAATCAAATTTTGTAAGCTCCGTATAATGTTTATGTAAATACCATGGTATTCCTGATGTTGCTATTTCAATATATAATTGAAAAGCCCTTAATGCTTTTGGCCAATAATTAACCGACAAAACACATTGTTCTAAGAGCCTTTCATATGGCTGATTCCATTTTTGTCCAGAATCAATTGCTGACAGTAAATATGCTCTGCCTAATACCATACGATTTTCATCCAAAGAATCTAAATCTTTCCTTTTTTTTCTTTCAGCCTGAATAAGCCTTTTATCTAATATATAATCTAAGATTCCACCCATTACACATTTAATTCCATAATCATTCAAATGATATGCATTTAAAAAAAATTCTTTACCAAATATTTTATCTTTGCTATAGGAGAAAAATATTTTTCGTATATCTAAGATATCTACATCAAACTTCTTTGCAAGTCTACGCACAATCATACGTATATTGGGACATGATAAATGTGTATTTCCTCCCGACAGAAGATCCAAAACGGCAATTTTTTTTAAACTTCTCATTTCCTTGTCATAGTTTCTTTCTGCTCTATATATTTCAGCAAGCATTTCATACGGGTATGGGTTGATGCTATTCATTGCTGTCATTTTTTTTAAAGTTGCTTTTGCTTCTGAATAATTTTTATATTGAAGCAGTAATTTAGCTTTCTCTGAATACTCCTCCCATGTCTCTGCCTTTTTCCCATAAAATCCTTTGAAAGGATTGCTCACCGCATAATCCCAATTCTTGAGATTTTGTTCTGGAAGGATAAATAAAACTGGAATTTTATAATCACGCTTTATATTTCCCAAAACCTTCATAAGATTTTCCAGAAGAGGATTTACTTTATGTAATATCATAGTCTGGATTTTTTCTATATTTTTGCTTTCTGACATATCTGCAAAGATAGCTTGTTTCTCAGCCTCTGTAAATATTACATCATCCTTCCACAGTATATCTCCTAAAAAAAGTATGATTAGATCCGGATTCAACTTAAGTGAAGACAAAACAAGCTCAATGAGTGTGTGATACATAAGATTATCTTTAGATAAATCAATGACCTCTGTTTTTCCAAAATTATCTTCCATCATTTTCTCCAGAACTATTGCTGGAGAGAAGTGTGGACGGTAATAATGACCCATACCAACGGAATCACCAATGTAAACCACACGTCTGTGCTCTTTATTTAATGAAAAAGATAATGTCCATGCCCAGTGACTGTATTCCCTGTATCTTGCCGGATCCCTTATAAATATTTCAGACTTTCTGTTCTCTCTTATTTTCCATATACCTATTTGCTTGTCTGATCCCATATTGATTTTCTCCTGTTTTTATTCTAACCGATACATCTCCATTTTCTCTTTTACTTTATCTAAAGTGAAACCAGCTATTTTTCTTGCATTATGTGTACCCTTAATCAACAATTGATCAATATATTTATAATCTCCTTCATATTCTTTCCTGCGGATCCTGATTGGTTTTAAAATATATTCCAAAGTGATCTGCAACTGCTTTCTGCTAGCTTCTTCTATATTTTCTCCCTTTTTGAATTTACGTATATACATTTCAACTAAACCGTCGTCCGGTTCAAATATTTTCAGATATTCTATGATCGGATTTTTGTCATATACTGTTTCCCTGCCCGAAGGAATCCAGGGCATAGCCTGAATTTTGTATTCAATCTCTTTTGCAGTATCTTTCAAATAAATACTGTTGTTACGGCTCTTGCTCATTTTATTTGCTCCGTCCGTACCAACCAGACTATGATTGTAACCGATTATGCATTTCGGTTTCTTTATATTTGCATCATAAGCACTATTTACACGATCTATTATTTCCCAGGTCACTTTTAAATGATCCTTATTATCCAAACCTACCGGTACAATATCTGCATCCAAAGCAATAATATCACAGGCTTCCATCAACGGATATGCCAGAAGTCCCATTGGAATCTCATCCATACTGGATTTTTCTACCATATCCAGCAGGCCAGGATTAACTTTTAACCTGGATATAGTTACAAAGTTATGTAGTAACATATAAAGACTATTCATTTCAGGTACATTTGACTGCAGATAAAAATTTGTTGTATCAGGATTTATACCTGCTGCAATACAGTCCAAAATAATCTCTCTGGCATGTTCCCTTATCCTTTTTATATCTATTTTTGTACATCTTGTAGTCAACATATGCAAATCAGATAAAATAAAATAATTTTCTTTTTTTTCCTGTAAATTAATATACTCTTTCAACGCACCTATAAAATGTCCCAGATGCAGTGCACCTGTAGGCCTAATTCCAGAAAGCATCCTCATTTGATTTCCTCCAGACTATTTTCAAACTTTGTTGTTTTTTCCATCTCATTCATTTGTATTCTAAGCCATGATATAGACGGTTTTTTATTTTCATTCTCCATTAAAATAATATCATCTACTATTAAAAGATACAGCTTACATATAATAAATTCTTTAATTGCATGATACAATTCGTCTTGATTAAAAAATTTCTTTGGGAACAGAGGCACTGCAGCCAGTATCTCACATCCAATATTTTTACTGCAGTTTATCAACAGTTTATGTAATACAGGAAACCTTTCCTCAGATATAAAATGAACCCCTTCTTTCTTACAGGATGCTGATAAATAAATAGTAGGTATTGCATATGCATTTCTTTTTAAAACTTTATGCAGAGCATTAAATAAATTATTTGTTTGCGGATTTCCAAGAATCATTCGTCCCATTGAATACGCTTCTTCTCTTTGAAAACTTCCCTGAAACCATCCGACTAACTTCCCCTTTTTAAGTGCAGAAGTTATTAGCTTAAAATATTCTTCATCTTTTCCTGCAAAATCATGATAAGTGAGATCTGTCTGCTCCATTATATGAAGGATTTTCTTTTTATTATTTGACAAAGCAGAAGATTCTTTCCATTTACCGTATAATGGCAACTTATATAAACCAATCTGTAGACTACCTAAAATTGCAGCTCCAAATGCGCAGATGTAATGATCAACATTTGAAATCATATAGAATCTATGATAATATTTATTAACTATGTGAGCATTATTTTCATTAAACAGCAAATTACCGCCTAAGCATATGCTTCCCGTTTTACTGTGTGATAAAAGCAGGTTAATTTTTGACTCTATATATTCTTCCTTAAAGACGGCCAAAGAATTAATCAGATTTATATAACATTGTTCCATATTATTCCACTTGTTCCCTGACATAAATCCTAAGATTTCTTGCAATCTCTTTTTAAAGTTATCATAAAAGTTGTTTGTCGGGACTGTATCTGGATCATGAGCTATCCAATACTCCACTTCTGAATAGATATCTCTTATCTGAGTTAAATATATACTTTTTCCATTTCTTCCCAATCTTAAAAAGTCGTGATCTGGCAAGCTTTTATCATAACCAGTATAAATTTTAATTAGCTCATAAACTATTGCAAATGGGTGTATGTAATATTTATTTTCATAATGGTTGACTTTTTGGTTCTCCCCGTATCCAAAACCAATATTCATATAGACATGATCCCTGTGAAGTATTAGAATATCAGATTTTGAATAACGGGAATAATAAAAAGAAATTTTTGCTGTCAATATACTTTTGTCAAAATGCATAATTGGACCGTAATAATGAAATTTAAGGCGAAAGTTTCGCTCTATATCTTTGTATTTCATATCTGTTCCAGGAATTGTATTATTTGACTTTAGCTCCAGGCACAATACGATTTGGTCTATTTCATTGATATGGATGGATGATTCTTTCAGGCACGCTTTTATCGCATTTATTGGCACCGAATACATACTATAGGAGCAGAAGTATGCTTCCCGCAGGCAGGAGATAACCTGCCCATCAACCAAAATACAGCAATATGAATCATATTTTCCTATTTCTATCCCTAAAACAGCTTTCTTTATGTGGTAATTACATATTTGTGACAATATTGTATTCCTTCCCTATTTTTATTAATTATCTATTACATTTTTTCATTTTTTGTTGTATAGTATCAATCAGCGATTGTATTGATTGAAAACTTTTATTATTAAAGTTTAATTCTTTAAGTAAAAATCGAATATCAAACTCCTCTTCCAGAAGAACTCCCAGCCTCACAAAACTTATGGAATTAAATCCCAGATCTAATAATTTCGTTTCAACACTATAATCCTCTGGCCTTATTTTTATTTTCATTGCCTCTGTCAAAACATCATAAACTCGTTGTTCTAAATCTTTAATATCACTGTACATCTCTGTATTCCTCCCATTTTATTTTTTTCAGCCTATCAGTAGCTTTCGGATCCAGCTCTTTTTTATCTGTATGGCATTTTCTGGACAAAGTTCATGACAACAATAGCAGCAAATGCACGTATCCCTCTGTATGGTAACTTTACCGTCTTTGACTTTCATAACCTGAGCAGGACATACGTTCACACATTTTTTACATTTTTTGCATTTTTTATGAATTATGTTAGGTGTAGCGCGGAATTTTTTTACTAGATAATCCTTTATACTATCCGGAATGAAAGTTCCTAATGAGTTTACTCCTACCGTATTCGGCAATAGAAAAGGCCGTATGTTTATACCGCTTAGTTTCTCTCCTTTAATTTGTATATCTTCTATCCTTCCACTATCCAGTCCACGTTCACAAGCAGTCTTGATTGTCGGAACACTTAACGGATTCAATCCTATTATATGTGATGCTAATGTATCAAGAGCATAGGGATCTGTAGATGTCAAAATTAAGCCTGCATGACGTATTTTACCGCCTGAGGGCCCATCGCCTTCCATACATTCTATAGCATCCATAACTGTAACCAGTGGTTTGATATATTGGCAGATATCCACTAATAAATCAGAAAAATTTTCTGTATTTTTCATATTGAAATGACACGCTCTTTTCATCAGGCCTGCGATTACTCCGAAATTATTTTTAACTGCACCCGTATATGTCATCATTGCATGTGTTTTTAATTTGGGTACGGACACTATATAATCAACGTCCTTAACTATTTTAATTAAATCAACATTATGTAATACTTTACCACCTTTAATCTTTACATTTATAACTGATGTATCGTAATTTAATTCACATCCTGTAGCATTTGCGACGGCTTCCATTCCCGTTTCCTTATATACACTTTGCAGCATAGATTTCGTGTATGGGCCTCCAGGACTATCACCGATAATTACTTTACATCCTAATCCCAGAAAATAATTAACCACATTCCGGACAATCAGAGGATGTGTCGTGATAGCCTCCTCTGGCTTACTTTTCATTAAAAGATTTACCTTTACCAGGATTTTTTTGTCCCTTAAATTTTCTTTTGCTGGAAGAACCGAATCGATACTTTTATAAATTTTTTGTTCCATTTCTTGATTATTATATTGGCTGCATTTTTCTATATAGACTAATTTTTCCATATATTCACCTATGTATTATCCATATCTGTTTTATTTTTATTGAAGCATCGTAATATGATTGCATATAGCCATACAAGGATTATCAGAAGCAAGAACAGCATTATGCATAATATCATACTTTGCGGTACCCATACGCTAATTGTATTCCATGTCAGACCTTCACTAATATATCCTGGTAAAAAAAATATTTGCCCAATAAGAAAAAAGACACAAAAACAACTTATAATAATTATAATCTTACTCATCTTTCTTTTAGCACAGATAAGGCCATGCATTCGGATATAGACGATTCTTCGTCTAATTAATAAACCTAAAATTATTAGCAAAATTCCTAGTATAAGTGAAAAGATCGTCATTAACATATCTAAAAGCTTTATACTGTCCATTGACAGATCAGCAGGTTCATTATTATGATATAGTTGATTAATATTGCTAAGTAAATCCTGGACAAGTCCAGTACTTACATTAGTCATAACGCAAATGCCAAAATCCTGTTCCAAATCCATATACAATCCGGCGGTATAATTGGGATTGAGTCCTATGCTTGTTAATAATTTACCAGATTGATCCACTTGCCAACCAAATGCATAATTGCTTTTTCGTTCCGAAGAATTGCTGGTGTCATATACATGAGATTTACTTATCAGCTCTTGATAAATATCTGGTACATTGTATATGCCCATTTGAATTTGCATCCATCTAAGCATATCTTCAGCATTAGAAATAAAATAGGCAGATGGAGTATTGCCTCTATAGAAAGGTGCTTCATACTCATTTACTGTCATGAAAGAGAATCTGTGCCCAGAAGCCATATTATCTAGGGTATTATAGTTATTCTCCAAAATGAAAGTATGAAATAATCCCAAAGGCTTCAAAATATTTTCAGTCATAAATTTCTGAAATGATTCTCCTGTTACTATTTCTATCAAAAGCCCTAATAAGTCGTAATTAACTGAAGAATAAGCATATGCTTCACCAGGTTCGAATTCCAGTCGGAAATCCTTTAAAAGCACTCCCACGTTTCTTAGTGCATCCCCGCCAATTTCCGGTTTAATTGCCAGCATAGCTGAGTAGGGTATTCCGCTTGTATGATTTAACAAATCTTTTATTTTTATCTTATTGGCACTATTTCTGTCAGTATCTATGCTATCTTGAATATACAACCACGGAATATATTTTGTTATGGGGTCATTCGTATTGAGCAGCTTCTCTTTCTCCAGATATATAATACCGATTGCTGTAAACATTTTGCTGACAGACCCTAATTCGAATAATGTATCCTCTGCTATTTTACCTTCCTTGTCCAATTCATTCATGCCTTTTGAGATGATAATGCTTTCATTTTGATCTACAATAGCTATAGAAAGTCCAGGAAACTTAGTATCATTGTAAATTTGATCGATATATAATTCTAACAAATCTTTTTTATTGCTTTGTGCCCTCACCGGCAAGGCAAAGAGAAAAACAGAAATAATTAACAAAACAAAAATAAATAGAAATATTTTAATTTTCTTCACTTGCATTTATTGTTTCTCCAATACTATTATGGGCGTGCTTCGCCATTACGAATCCAAGTCCGCATTTAAAGGTTCATATTTATTTTGAATCTTCACTTGCCGCAACAATATGAAAATTCTATCTTCGTAAAGCACTTTCTATATATTTTAATAATATCAGCTTAGATTGAACACATACTGTTGTACCGTTTTTATATACTTATAGTTCCTGCTATATTAAGTAATGTGCCCTCTTTATATATGTTCGAAACTTACACTAATTTACTATCAATTTTTAAAACAGTCTGCAGCAAGACATTAGCCCCCATCCAACAATTGTCTAATGCTGTGAACTCATTTTCACAATGGCTCAGACCATTTTTACTGGGTACAAAAATCATTGCTGTTGGTAAAATTTCTGAAATATATTGTGCATCATGGCCTGGTCCGCTAAACATTCTTAAAGTAGAATAGCCAAAATCTCTTGCACTTCTTTCAACATAATTTACTAATTCCTTATTAAATTCTACTGTTTTCCTGGACCATAATTCTCTTATATACACTTTGCACTTATTTATTTTCTCCGGTGTACGGTTAATAATATTTACTGCCTTTGCTAAGACTTTAGCATCTCTATGTCTGGCATCTAAAGTAAAATGCACCTGATCAGGGATAACGGTATGTACATTTGGAGATACGAGAAACCTGCCTATAGTATATACCAGATTCTCATCTAGCTTAGATAACTGAAACTTCAGATAATGAATCACTTCTACAGCGGCAGCCAGGGCATCCTTTCGCTGATTCATAGGAGTAGCACCTGCATGATCCGCCTGTCCTATGAACGAAAACTCATAGTTAAGCATCCCAACTACCCCTTCAACGATCCCTATTTCTTTTTTTTCTTTCTCCAATACCGGTCCCTGTTCAATATGAAGCTCAACCAATGCAGCCTGTCCTGTTACGGCATTCAGCCTGTTTTCTATCTTTCCTCTATATCCGCTCCTGTCAAGAGCTTCCTCAAATGTAATTCCATCGCAGTCTTTTACTGCCATCATTGTAGAAAGGTTAAACTTCTCACATATAACCCCCGATGCCATCATAGCCGGTTCAAATCTAACACCCTCTTCATTTGTCCAAACCACAATTGTTATGGGATGTCTATGCTTTATCTTTTCTTTATAAATTGTCTCTACTGCTTCTAACGCTGCTAAAACACCCAACACACCATCATAATTACCACCTTTAATCACAGAATCTAAATGTGAACCTATCATAATTGCTGGAAGATCTTCACTGCCAGGCATAGTTGCATAGATATTTGCCAGATCATCTGTTCTGATTTCCATACCCATACTTAAACATTTTCTACAGAATGCATCTCGTGCTTCAAGATCTTCCACAGACAATGATAGACGCGTAATGCCTCCATTTTCGGAAGATCCATATTTACTAAATTCTTGTATTTTATAGTTTAACCTTTCTTTATCGCATGTTATCATGGCATTCACCTTCCTTTATATTGAGTTCAAATTAAAAATTATTAAACGGAAGTAACCTGAGTCTTTTTTGCCTTCCGTTTAATAAACTTTCCAAAACCTGGCACGCCCATAAACTTTCCGTTGTCATACACCAATTTACCTCTGACAAAAGTCAATACAGGAAACCCGTGAAAGCTTTTTCCTTCCCAGATTGTATGGTCACATTTGGAATGCATATGTTTTGCAGAGACCGTATAATCTTTATCTGGATCATAAACCACAATATCAGCATCTTTTCCAATTGATAAAGATCCTTTCTCATGGCATCCAAAAATTTTTGCAGGATTAAAAGAGCATACTTCTACTGCTTTCGAAAAACTTATCACTCCTGCATTGGCAGCATTTAATATATACGGATAGAGAAATTCAATTCCTCCGCAACCATTTGGTATTTTTGTAAAATCATTAATTCCCCAATCCTTCTGTTCTTTATAAAACGGACAATGATCTGTCGCTATCGTATCTATATCTCCCCTTTTCAAAGCATCCCAAAGTGCTATTTTACTATCCTTGCCTTTCATAGGCGGTGAGCAAACGAAATTCCTGCCATCTTCTCTTTTGTAAACATCACAGGTGAATTCCAGGTATTGGGGACAAGTCTCTGCGTAAATCCTGTATCCAGAATCCTTTGCCAAAGTTACGGCTTCTATGCCTTCTTTGTCTGCCATATGTACAATATATAAAGGTTTATTAAAGGAAACAGCCCAGTGAACCGCCCGCTTAACAGCCTCTGACTCCACGCATTCAGGCCTGCTTACATAATGATACCATGCACTGGTTTTACCATTTCTTAACAATCTTTCTATATTCAGGTCAATCGCATCCGAATTTTCTGCATGGATGTTAACAATAGCTCCAACTTTATCCGCTTCCAACAAAACCTTAAGAAATGTTCCATCGTCAACCATCATCTTTTCTTTTTTATATACAAAAAAGCACTTAAAGCTTGTTATACCAGCTTGAACAGCAGATTCAAATTCATCTAATATAGCATCATTATTTAAATCTGTTATAATACAATGAAAACCGTAGTCTACACATACTTCTGCTTGGGCGATACTTTTTCTTTCTTCTATTGTTTCCATAATTCCCTTGCCAGATCTTTGCATTGCATAGTCTATAATCGTTGTGACACCACCGCACGCCGCCGCTTTTGTTCCTGATAAATAACCATCAGATGAGACAGTTCCTCCAAAAGCCAGAGCCATATGGGTATGTGCATCAATGGCACCAGGGAGTATAAATTTTCCTGTTACATCAATAATTTTAGAAGTATTATCCTGTAAATCTGTTCCAATTGCTGCTATTTTCTCACCACTAATCCCTATATCAGCTTGATACATTTCTTCTGACGTAACAAGTATTCCATTCTTTAATATCAGATCCATATCATTAATCCTTATATTCATTTTTCTATAAAATTATTATACTATTTAATCATATTACTTACTCTTTTCTTTATATATATGAGCAAAATAATTTAGCTTATTTTGGATAAATTCTTTTGAATTAATTATCGTTATTAATTCTTTATACTTTTCATTCAAATGCCGTGAAGATAAATATCTCATCTTTATTACCGGTTGAAATATAGTGTAATAATCCCAATTATAAGTCTCGATTTTCTTATGGCGGTCCAATTGTTGATAGAGAGCTGTACCCGGATAGGGGGTATAAATAGTAATATTTGCCCCAAATAATTTCGTATCATATATAAATTCCTCCAGATATTTAAATGTTTCTTCCGTATCTCCTTCTTGTCCTACAATGAAGCTTCCGGTAATACCGATCCCATGAGATTGTATTCTTTGAATGTTTTCCTTATATTTAGGGAGATACCTGTATTTAAAATTATCTTTATCAATTCCTTTTAAATTTCCACGGGAAATACTCTCTAATCCAATTAATACCTGACGTAGACCTGACCTATATGCTGCA
>NZ_JAWYAJ010000580.1:0-3691 GCF_034124845.1 Robinsoniella sp. | reverse complement strand
CCGTTTATCCCTGTAAGATCAGATGGGCCAAGCGTAATCTGGCAATGGCTTACGCAGTTTGGTGTTTCAAAAAATCCTGGGGGAACTGCCACCTTAGATACCGGTACCGCCGCAGCTGCTTCCACAGCCGCCAACTGGATGCAGGATTTTACCATTTCCGTAAAGCATGAGACTCCCGCACTTGTAAATTATCTGCTTTTGTTTGTCTGGTGTGCAGGCATTTTAATCATGGCGGTATTGACACTGCATTCCCAGTTCAGGATCAGGCAGGTTATTCAATCTGCTCTTCCTGTGCAAAACAGTCAGGTAAAAAATATTTATAACGAATGTCGGGCTTTGATTGGCATCAATAAAAATATACGCGTATACAGCAGCGCCTATATCCAGTCACCAATTTCAGTAGGATTATTAAAACCCTGTATTGTACTACCAATCCAAATGATTTCTGGATTGCAGGACAAGGATATCCGATTTATTCTGTTACACGAATTACAGCATTACAGGCACCGGGATATCGCGGTGAATTATCTGATGTGCCTTGCCCGGATCATATACTGGTTTCATCCTCTGGTTTGGCTGGCACTAAAACAAATGCGAAATGACAGGGAAGTGGCATGCGACGCTGCCGTATTACGTACTATTGACGAAAACAGTTACGCAGACTATGGTTATACCTTACTGAATTTCGCTGAAACGCTGTCTCACTCCTCATTCTCTTCAGAAGCAGGAATGGGCGGCACTAAAAAACAGATTAAAATGCGCATTATTCATATTGCATCTTTTCACCCGGAAAGCAGATGGTTAAAGTTAAAGAGCATCCTGATATTTATTCTGGCTCTGTCTATGGTAATTGGCAGTGCACCACTCCTTGCATTTGGTGCGGCAGCAGGCAATGCATATGAATTTCACAATACAAATGCTGAATATGAAGATCTCGGCTCCTATTTCCAGGATTATGAGGGCAGTTTCGTATTGTACGACCAAAATGCTGACTATTGGAATATTTATAACAAAGATGCAAGTTCCAAAAGAGTATCACCCGATTCCACTTATAAAATATATAGTGCCCTGTTTGGTTTGGAGTCTGGCAGCATCACACCAAAAGACTCCGCTATTTCCTGGAATCATACTGAATATCCTTTTGCATCCTGGAATCAGGACCATAACCTGACTTCTGCTATGTCCAACTCGGTCAACTGGTACTTCCAGGCAGTAGACCAAAAAACAGGACTACCGGCACTGCAAAACTATATTCATAAAATTGCTTATGGAAACCAGGATCTTTCCGGTGGTATTTCCCGTTACTGGATGGAGTCATCCCTGAAGATTTCTCCAATCGAACAGGTGGAACAGCTATCCGCCATGTATCGGAATGATTTGCAGTTTAAAGAGGAAAACATCCAGGCTGTTAAAAATGCACTTCATATATCCACTTCCTCAGGTACGGCTCTATATGGCAAAACAGGAACCGGCGATGTGGACGGTAAAAATGTAAATGGGTGGTTTATCGGATTTGTGGAAAAAGACGGCAATCCTTACTTCTTTGCCACAAATATTCAAGGAGAGGATTTTGCAAACGGAAGTATGGCTAGCAAAATCACACTGGAGATACTAAAATCCAAGAATTTGTATGTTGAAGAATGAGATAAAAGGTCTGTCTTGCATTTCCGACAGACCTTTTTGGTATTCACCTGTTCTTACTTATTCACTTCCAATATTTTATCAAATATTCTTCTGCTACGTCTTTCTGCAATTTGAATTTTTCGATAAGTTTGTTTCGAGTCTCATCTTTTGAAATTTTGATTTCCTGGCAAAGCTCAATAAATGCTCTCATTCCTTCTTTTTTTCCTTCTATAATTCCCTCTTCACGCAGCGATTTTGAATAAAGATTTTCATCAAATTCTGTTAAGATCACATTTAACACCTCGCTTCTGTTTTTTTGCAGAATATCTTTTAATATTTCCTTTTGTATACATATTTCAATCGCACAATTTACTGCTGTTTCTATTTTATCACCCTTATTCAAGTATTCTCTAATTATCCTGATAAAATATGCATATTCCTTTAGTTTTCTGCATTTCTCCATTAAGTCTAAATTATGGCCGTAATTAATGTTGAGCATAACTGCTATGCATTCTACTGCTGGCTGTGCGACCTTCTCCTGGGGATAAAACAACTCCGTGAGTCTGATTTCTTTCCTGTCCGGTTCTTCATCACTACCATTGTAAAAAACAATATATTGTGGTACTGGGAGTTTGATTTTTGTTGATCCATATATATTTATGTTATTTATCAGAATATATTTGCGATATAACTCCGCAAAATATACCAGCCCCCTCAATGCCATATTAGGATTAAAAGAACTTTGATGTTCATACAAGTTCATAATATCATCAATAATAAAGGAAAGATCATTTTTCATTCCCAGATATACTACATCCTCTAATGTGGTAATTTCTAATTCATTTGGATTGCCGTACTGTGTACCGTTGATTGCATTATATAGATCCAGCAAATCTTGCTTTTCTTTAAATATACATCTGAATAAGCGGTCTTTATAGTTTCTATTGACATGACCTGTTATATGATTTCTATTGGATTTATCCATTAATATACCTCCATTATACACTTTTTTTTCAACTACGCAACATTCTAATTCCTTCTGTCTTCTGTGTATAAATGAAAGATAATGACCAGCGTGTATTTGTTTTGTTATAACTATGTATAATTTCAAGCGATACTTGAACACAATTTAGAAGCTGTATTTGACACCATGCTGTACTAGCGTTGTAATAAGATAAGCGGAATCTTTGCAGGGCAACGCCATTTCATATATTTAACTGCTAATCATTTCCTTTCTTTCTCTTCTGTAGATAAACATCTTTTTCTCATAAAATGGGATTATATGGTCGAAATGACCAGAACTGAAATTATTTGTAGATATTAATACTATAGCACACTCATTTCATTTTAGCAATATACTAAATTGCAAATATCAACATTACTTCAACACTCACCAATTTAAAAAAAGACAAATCTTCCATGAAGACCTGTCTTTTCTTTACTATGTTTTATTAAAATCCTAAATCCTTTGCTATTTCACATCCACCGGCTGACACCTTGGACAAAAATAAATATTCCCTCCCAGATATGCCTGTCTGGAAATCCAGCCGCCGCACTTTGGACATGGCTCTTCCAGGGTTTTCTTTGAGAGATATGTCTGATAACCGCCATACTCTCCAAACAGATTTTTTTCGGTATCCCGGCCTCCATTTTCTCTCATTTCAAGCAATGTCTTCTTAAGGCTTATAAAAAGCATATCCCGTTTGGTTTCATCGATATTCCCAATCTTTTCTTTTGGGTGAATTCCTGCAGGGAAAAGAATATCCTGCAGCACCCCATTTCCCAGTCCGGGTATACGCTGCTCCGTTGCCAGAAGTGCTTTTACGCTTAAATTGTCCTTTGCATTTTGATATAAGGTTTCAAAATAGGTACGGTCAAATGCTTCCATATAGGGTGTCGGTTTCTCTTTTGCCACCAGATAATAGGGATTATCATTTTGACCGTCCAGGAAAGCATGGATTCCTCCATACATCTGAACGGTACAGACAAGCGCCGTATCATCTGTAAATTCGACAAAGAGCTGATGCTTCTTAGGAGGCTTCTCCCCCTCTTTCAGATAGCGTATATT
>NZ_JAWYAJ010000579.1:0-9977 GCF_034124845.1 Robinsoniella sp. | reverse complement strand
TTCCATTGGCACTGCTGTCATCTCCTATGCCGCCGTCAAAATTATACTCTGCATAGACGCCGTCTACATCTGTTTCTGTGGAATAGGGGTTGGTATTAGGTGCTGTGGATATCCGGGATGCCAATGCATCAATGCTGGCAACGCTGCCCTTTTCCTTGCCGTTTGCCCAGCATTTTTCAGACATCAGAGCAAGGGAATCGAAGAATCGTTTGAATTCATCTGCTTCCGTCATTCCGGTTGCCCTTTTGTCTATATTGTCATTCCATATAGCATAAGCAGCTCCCAGCATCTGCTTGTCTCCGGCTGGAATTGTGGTAAATCCGCCTCTTACCGCTACCCTGTTCGGTGAGAAACTATTAAATATGGAATTCTTATTCAGATAATCCCCGTATGCTCCCCTGCTGCCATCTCCGCTGGGTACCATGTACAGATATTCATCCTGAGTGTTAATCAGGTCATAGCCCATATCATACATTTCTTTCCCATCTGCCCAGTCTCTTGACCAGAGGTTGATCTGCACGTCTTCCACTGCCTCCGGTATAATCTGTGTAACCGGATTGTCTTTTAACCAGGTAAGTCCTCCCCAGAAACGGACGGTATTGGTTTCTTTTACATGGGGAATCAGCTGGTTCAGCAGGTTTCTGTATGCCGTGGTACCCGCTTCAAATTCATCTGCCCCCACATGGACTACCGTCTGGGAATCAAAGGTGCCGTCTTTGGTATAGTCATCAAAGATTCCTTCTGTAAAATCAATTACTTCCTGTTTCGATATATCCAGATGGTCAACTACGGAACGATTTGGCATACGTGGATTCCATCCATTCACCGCATATTCCGGGAACACTTCTGTGATACCCATAGCATGTGCCGGTACATCCAGTTCCGGTACAATATTGACACCATAATTTCTGGAATTCTGAATAAACTCCTGAAACTCCTGTTTGGAATAGTGATAATCATCGGATGCCAGGGTTCTGCCTTCCTCATTTGCAATGGATGACTCTAAACGGAAACCGCTGTAAGCGTCATATGCATCTGCCGGGTCCGGATCACTGCTGTTCTTGTAGTCCTCCAGGAAGATGTAATTATCGCTTAGATGTACCTGGAAATCATTCATTTTGTACCATGACATATTTTTTACAATGTCCTGCAGCATGTCCATGGATACCGGTTTTCGCCCCACATCGTATACGAATCCCCGCACCTTGTATTTGGGATAATCCCGAGCCTCTCCACAGGGCAGTGTATTTCCGCCGCTGCTTAACTTCAACGCCTGAAGAATGGTTCTGGTTGACCAATAAGCCCCCGTAGTATGAATGGCATCTACCAGAACGGATTCACCGATTACCAGGTGATACCCTTCATCCCCCATCATGGTGTCTTCACTGCCAAGCCGGAAATAAAAATCACCTGCTGCCGGCTGCCCGCCTGTCACTACCTCCAATTTTTTACCGGTTATATCCTCCAGATCTTTCTGGAATTCCGTGGCTATGGAAGCAAGTTCCTCTGACGCAATGACAATCCTTGCATGATCAGCCAGCGTAAAGCTCTCTGTACTGTCGCTGTACCATTCGGTGATCTCCGGAATGACCTGCGGCTTTTCATTTCCGGTGCTGTTGTCATGCAATCCCGGGATACTGATGGTATATTCTTCGGTCAGTGTTTCACCACCGGTCAGGTTATTCTTCATTTTCAGGGCAAGTTTTACATCTTTTGCAGTCAGGGGCTTATGTACTGTCAGGTCATCTGCCACAATCTGCTCCAGATCCGCTCCGTTGCTGGTAATGGTAAAGCCTTCTTTGTCGGGAATTTCCACCCGGTTTGTGTCAGGATTATACACAGGTACAACCGGTGTTTCATCCGGAAGCGGCTCGGCATACGCTTCAAATTCCATGACGGATACATTATTCCAGGTAATTACCTGACCATCTCTGTTAGCCCCCTCTGCATTAAACTGGTCAATCAAAAGGCGCAGGTGTTTAGTCTCTACTTTCGTATCAAAGTTAATGATATCCCGGAATTTGCCGGGCAGTTTTGTGAACTCTTTTATATTCGTCCAGTCTGTTCCGTTGTCTGATTTCTGGATACTGTACCTGGTAGCATTTAACCGCTCCCATTCCACTACTACAGAACCAATGGTTTTAACCTCCCCCAGGTCAAAGCTTAGCCATTTCTGCCCATTTGTGGTGGTGCTGGACCAGCGTGTACTCAGGCTGCCGTCATTTGCTTTATTTGCCGAAAAATCTGCTGTTTCATTTCCGCTGGATGCCGCTTTTGTATTCAGTGCCAGATTCTGAAGTCCTGCTTTTTTATTTGCTGACTGTTCGTCTGCTTCTCCTTCTTCCAGCGTTTTATCTTCCGCGTTTGATATATCTTTAGCTTTGGTTTCACCCTCTGTTTTGGTTTCCTCTTCTGTTGTTATCTCACCTTCTGTTTTAGTTCCAGCTTCTGTTGTTGTTTCACCCTCTGTTTTTGCTTCTCCTTCTGTTTTGGAATCCTCTTCCGATTTGGAATCACCTTCCGTTAATGCTTCACGCTCTGTCTGTGCATCCCCCTTCGTTAACGCTTCCCTGTCCGTCTGGTGCCTGGATTCTGTTTCCGGCAGATTCCCATTTGCTTTTGGCTCCCCGATGGCATCTGCACTCCGTGCTGTGTTATGGGATTCCACTGCAGCGTCTTCGGAAACCGGGCTTTCCTGATTAGCCGCTAAAGCATTCACCGGCGGTGCCGCCATTAACATACCCGCTAAAAACATTGACATTCCTCTGTGTACCAATTTCTTTTTCCACATTCTTTTTCTCCCTTTCTACATTGATACAGGCTCTCACCCTTTTATTTCGTGTTACAGCAATTTTAAAATTTGCTCTGGAACAAAAAAACCAAACCCTAAGTATAAAATTTATTTTACTTAAGATTTGGTTTTGCCTGCATTACCAGTAACAATCCACTGTTTATGCAATTGTGAAATCTATATTACTGAAAAATCTTCTATTTGCACAGTATTTTGAACTCATCTGCCACAAACTGAACTTTTGGTCCGATAATAACCTGAACGCTTGTTTTTCCCGGTCTGATGACCCCTGCCACTCCTGCGGACTTAATTTTCTTTTCATTTACTAAAGTATAATCCTTGATTTCCAGTCTCAACCTTGTGATACAGTTATCAATACTGGTAATATTGTCTTTTCCGCCAAGGCCTTCCAGAACAATTTTCGCTACCTGGGTAAAGTCATTATTGGAAAGGGTAACCTCTGCTTCTTCCACATCATCATCTTCACGGCCCGGAGTCTTTAAGTTAAATTTCTTGATTACGAAACGGAAGATTACGTAATAGATCACACCTACCACAATACCAATCGGAATGATCAGCCATGGATTTTCAGCCATTGGAGCTTTGATGCTTAATAACCAGTCTACAAATCCGCCGCTGAACCAGAATCCGGAACGAACAGGGAGCATTGCCACTACAAACATACAAATACCTGCTAAAAGCGCATGTACAAGGTATAATCCAGGAGCCAGGAACATAAATGCAAATTCCAGAGGTTCTGTTACGCCGGTAAAGAATGCACAGAGTGCTGCTGCGAACAATAAACCGTAAGCTGTTTTCTTTTTACTTGGCTTCGCTGTATGGTACATCGCCAGAGCTGCTGCCGGAAGACCGAACATCATGAATGGGAAGAAGCCTGACATATACATACCAGTCTGTCCGTATACGGCTCCGTCAACGGTTCCCCAAAACTTGAATAAATCATTAATGCCTGCAACGTCAAACCAGAATACGGAATTCAACGCATGGTGCAGTCCAAACGGAATTAAAAGCCGGTTGAAGAATCCATAGATACCTGCGCCAATTGGTCCCAGTCCCAGGATGGATTCACCAAATGCTACTAATCCGGAGTATACGATCGGCCATATAAAGAACAGGATCAAACATGCAACCAAAGAGATTACCGCTGTTACAATGGATACACACCGTTTTCCACTGAAGAAAGCCAAAGCATCCGGTAACTTGGTGTTCTTAAATCTATTGTAGCAGGAAGCTCCAATTAAACCGCACAGAATACCGATTGCCTGGTTATTGATCTTGCCAAACGCCGGATTCACGGCTGCAACGTCTATACCGCTTAAAACTGCAACAACTGCCGGAGACAGAATCATCTGGACCATCAGCCAGGATACGATACCGGCAAGCGCCGCCGTACCATCATTATCATCCGCCATACCAAGCGCAACACCAATGGCAAATAAGATTGCCATATTGTCAATCAGTGCACCTCCTGCTTTTACCAGAAAGAATGCAATTACATTTGGATCTCCCTGTCCTGACATAACAGCCGGACTGATCCAATAACCGATACCCATAAGGATACCCGCTGCCGGTAAACAGGCTACCGGAAGCATTAATGATTTGCCTAACCTTTGCAAATACTTCATCATAACTATGAATCTCCTTTCTCTCGCCTTTTCAGACATTTTTTATCTGATCTTGCTCTCCCGCAAGTTCAAATCCACACTATAGTAATAATTGCCCAAGGCACGCTGCTGCTTCTTCTTCATCTGATCCGTCAAAACGAAACAGAATCCGACTGCCATATTTTGCCCCCAGTCCCATCAGTTCCAGTAGGCTTTTGCAGTCTGCCCTTTTATTCCCACACAGAGCCTCAATCTTACATTCATATTTTCTCGCTTCCATAAAAACCCGGGATGCAGGTCTTGCATGTAATCCCAGTAAATCTTTTATTTCATATTCGAACTCCCTCATAGGCACTTTCCTACAGCTCAATAATCGGATCCAGTTCATTTGCATGCATATCCGTGTGGCATTCCATATTCGGATAATCCGATGCATTGCAGATAATTACAGGCGTAATCACTTCGTATCCGTCTTCTATGATGGCTTCAATGTCAAATTCTAAAAGAAGATCACCCGCTTTTACCCGGTCGCCCTGTTTTGCATGTGCTTTGTAATGGACCCCTTTTAAATTTACTGTATCCAGTCCCACATGGACGATGAGTTCAACCCCGGAATCCGTTGTAATACTGACTGCATGAAGCGTTGGAAACAGTACTGTGACTTCTCCGCTTACCGGTGCAACAACCCGTCCTCTCTCGGGAATAATGGCAACGCCTTTTCCCAGAATTTCCTGGCTGAAGGTAGGGTCATTTACTTCACTTAACGGAACAACCTTCCCTTCTACAGGTGCCAAAATCTTTTCTTTGGAACCAAACATCTTTTTTATTGATCCAAACATATGTATTCTCCTCTCTTTTACATTCTCATTCTCTTAATATGTACAGCCAGATAAGCGGTTTCTTCTTCCGTTACATCGTGGCGGTATATCTCTTTGATGTACTCCTTAATCTTTAAACTGCATGCATATTCTTCCGGATACAGCTGCAGGATCAATCGGTTAAATTCACTGTTTTCACTGTTTAACAGTTCTTTTGCGATAATTCTCTGTGCCAGAAATCTCAGATGAGTCACGAAACGCTGATAATTCAGGGACATTTCATCCAGATTCATTCCAAAATATTCTTTTACAATTTTCACAACATTTTGTATCAGGTTCGTAATATCAATCGTATCACGCATTCCGGTATTAAATTCTGCATTTACGATGTGCAGCGCAATGAATCCTGCCTCATCCACAGGCAGGGTTACACCGATCCACCGCTCTATTAATGCAATGGCATATTCCCCAATCAGGTATTCCTCTTTATAAAAAGCCTTTACCTCATGCAATAATGGATTTGTAAATGTCATATTTTCATTAAAACGCTCTATGGCAAAATTAATATGGTCGGTGAGGGTAATGTAGATGTTCTGATTCAACCTTCTGTTCAGGACACTCTTTGCATAAGTAATAATCTCCATAGATGCCTGAATGTGCTTAAGCGGCATATTTTCCAGGAGCTGTTTGAACTTATCCACGGTATTCTGACTGTCCATGCGGAATATTTTCTCAATTTTCTTCTCCTGAATCTCTCTGCCGGGCTTAGTATTGAATCCAATCCCCCGTCCCATCACAATAATTTCTTTCCCATCATCTTCCAGAGCGCTGACAATATTATTGTTAATAATTTTATCTATCTTCATAATTCACTTCACCCCAGAAATAAAAAAAACCAATTTTGTAGTAAGAAAACATAAATTTTTCTTACGTTCAAAATTGGTTTTGCCTGCCTGCCAGTAACAATCCATATGTATTTAATTCGTTTTTAATATAACAAATATACCAAAAATTGTCAACCAAAAATTTAGACTTTTTTTATAAGTTTAGAATTATGTAATATTTCATATGAGTTTTTACTATAAATTCCGATTATTCGACCAAATTAAACAGGCACATTGCATGTATATATGCAATGTGCCCAATTTAAAATTCAGCACTTTTTTATTCACACTGTTTTCTGATAATCATTACATCTCTTCCCCCGATTTCACATTTACCGGATAGCAATTCATCCTTCAGCAAATTCTTATATTGCTGTGTTCCCAGATTCACCCATCCGGTTTTTGTACCATGGTTGATAGCAAACGTAACGTCTCCGTCTTTTCCGGTTCTTGTGGAAAGTTCAATTTCTCCGCCGGTCTCAAACAGCGGCGCCAGGCCCTGTTCTTCACAGATACAGCCCACAAAATCTGACAAAAATGCATCATCCGGTTCGCAGCCCAGATAATATGCTTTCCCTTTTCCCACTTCATTTACCGTTACACAAGCCACTCCTTTGTAAAAATCGTGTCCATATACAGCCAGCGTTTTCGCAGTAGTGGGACGGATGACATCGCATAAAAATCCGGAGGTGTATTTCTCCTGAAGCGGAAGGCTGTTTACGTTTACCAGAATGGAATTCTGCTCATCCGGGAACATGGCGTCGGTTTCTTCCACCCAAAGACCCAGCGTTTCAGAAAGTTCTCCAGGCGCTGCGCCAAAGATACACCGGTCATTTTCATCAGCCACACCGGTCATATAAGTCGCCAGGAAAGTACCACCCTCTGCCGTAAATTGTTGAATTTTCTCAGCCACACCAGGCTTCATCATATACAGCAAAGGAGCCACTACAATCTTATATTTACTCAAATCCGCCGTGACCTTAATGATATCCACCGGGATATTTTTCTCATAAAAGGCTTTATAATATTTATGGACCTGAGCCAGATAATCCATGTCCTGTGTAGGCCCGCTGGTCAGTTCCAGTGCCCACCAACTGTCCCAGTCAAACAGGAATGCTGCTTTTGCATCAATCTTTCCTTCCAGAAATGTATCGCCCAGTTTCTGTAATTCCTGACCAAGTTCTGCTATTTCCCGGTATATTCTGGTATCATCAGTCCCCGCATGGGAAATAACTGCCCCATGGAACTTTTCCTGTCCGCCTACAGACTGTCGCATCTGGAAGAAAAGGCAGGCATCCGCCCCTCTGGCAAGTCCCTGATAGGCAATGGTCCGCACTTCTCCCGGCCTCTTCAGTTTGTTATACGGCTGCCAGTTCTGCTGGTTGGGAGACTGCTCGGCAATAATGTAAGATTCCCCATCCTTTAAAGCCCTCATAATATCATGTTTCAGAGCCGGAAGGCTTCTTTCATCCCTGGGTCCCGGATAATTGTCCCATGCGGCTGAGTCCATATGTTCTACCATTTTAAACTGATTTAACTTTTTAATAAATCCCGAAATATTACTGAAGACAGGAAGATCCGGGGTATATTTCTTCAGAATATCTGCTTCGTTTAAGTAGCATTCCAGGGTAGAATCCGTTACAAATCGCATATAGTCCAGCTGAATTGCCGGATTAAAACGATAATCGTCGTTTAACTCCGTAGGGAGCATAATTTCATCAAAATCATAGACAACGCGTCCCCAGAATGCTGTATTCCATTTATCGTTTAAGTGTTCAATGGTTCCGTAACGTTTTTCTAGCCAAATCCGAAAATGTTTCTGACAATTTTCGCAATAACAATATGTACCATATTCATTTGCCACATGCCATCCTACAAGTCCCGGATACGTATGATAGCGCTTTGCCATCTCTGTTGCAATTGCTGCCGCCCGCTCCCGGTACTTTTCACTATTCACACAGAAGAACACACGCATTCCATGAGTTCTCTTCCGCCCCGCGATATCCACAGGCAGCACTTCCGGGTAATTTTTAGACAGCCACGCCGGCTGAGCCGTAGTGGGCGTTGCCATAATGACATATATTTTATTTTCCCACAGCTTTTTTAAAATCTTATCTAACCATTCAAAATGGTATTCACCTTCCCTGGGCTCGATTTTTGCCCATGCAAACACCGGTAATGTCACAAGATTTATTCCAGCTTTTTTAAATAATTGCATATCTTGTTCTATGGTGGCATCATCCCACTGCTCCGGATTATAATCACCGCCATACAATACAAATGGTGTTTTTTTACTATGCATAATTAATACTTCTCCTTTATTCTCTTTGAATATAAGGATTACTCGCTGATACGTTTTACGCTGCTTCGGGCTACCAGTCTGGTCCCAACTTCCATTTTTACAACGCCCTCCGTATTTTCACTGATCTTCTCAACTATCAGATTCACTGCCGATACTCCGATCTTATGCTTGGGTATCTGAATCGTGGTAAGCGGAGGATCTAACATTTCGGAAAGGGTCATATTATCAAATCCGACTATGGAAATGTCTTCCGGAATCTTATAGCCCAATTCACGGAATACACGCATGGCGCATATTGCTACGATATCATTATCTGCAAAAAATGCCCCCGGCAGATCTTTCTGCTCTTCCAGCTTATGCTTTAACTCACTGTAAACAGCTTCTCCCCCGTCTGTGGCAATCCAGATGATATCCCGTTCATTTAAAGGCAATCCGCATTTTTCCACTGCTCTTTTAAATCCGTAGTAGCGTTCTGTGAAATTGTTCGCGTTTTGGCTAACATGCAAGTAACCAATTCTTTTATGTCCCATTTTAGCAAGATGCTCTACCACCTGATAGACACCCTGCTCATTATTTATAGTTACACAATCAAATTTACGGTGTTCCATATAGTTATCAACCATAACTACCGGAACTTTTAAATCTGTAAAAATCTTAATCTGTTCCTCTGCCATCTCTGTTGCCAGAACCAGCACGCCTTCTACATCCTGCTTCTTGATCTTCTCAGCCTCTTCCAATATCGTATCTTTGTCTGTATAAGATATCATCAGGTTATAGCCTTTAATCTTAATCTGGCTCTCCACACCTTCAATGATTTCCGAAAAAAGCTGGGAAAAATAAGGGGTACTGGCGGGAGCTATGCCATGTTTACGGTAAACCAGGAATAGAATATTCTTTTTCTCCTGAGATTCCGATACAAGCAGCTCCTCATATCCCATATCTTTTACTGCCTTACGTACTTTATTTCTTGTCGCCTCGCTGATTCCAGGTCTGTTGTTCAACACCAGTGATACCGTAGAGGGCGACAAATTCAACATACTTGCCAAATCTTTCACTTTTATCCCCATCATATACCATCCTTTTTTGGATTATAAATTTTTCTAAATATTTATTAAATCTTTATTTAGTTTTATATTATCACTGGTGTTTACTACTTGTCAATGTAAATAACGCAGGTTATTTGACAGAGCCTACCATACCTTCCACAAATGCATTCTGAAGCAGGAAGAATACTAAAATTGTAGGAACCGTTGAAATAATAATTCCCACCATTACCATACCGTAATCCGGTGTAAATCCCGCTGCCAGGTTAGAAACCGTAAGAGGCAGGGTGAACTTGGAGTTGCTCTGCAGCGCAATCAGCGGCCACATATAATTATTCCAGCTTGCCATGAATGAAAAGATTCCTGCTGCCGCATAGGTGGACTTCATCATCGGCATAAAAATTCTTATAAATATTTGTAATTCATTTAACCCGTCTACTCTGGCTGCCTGGATTGTCTCCTGCGGAAATGCATGGGTATTCTGCTTAAAAAAGAAAATCAAAAACGGTGCACC
>NZ_JAWYAJ010000578.1:0-4908 GCF_034124845.1 Robinsoniella sp. | reverse complement strand
CTTATCTGGGGAATGATTAGTCAAAAAGAGGCATGGATGGCGGGAAAGCAGCTATTATACATGATGGGGATGGAGCCGGAAGGTGACGAGGCAGACTTAACGGAAATGATCGGTCATTTTCGGGATGGGCTGGTGCGGCTGGCACAAAAAGAAATCTGATATATGGCAGCGGGGATCCGCTGATTTTACGTGGATTTATCGGAATCGAAATCTGATGACAGAATAAAATTAAAAGCTATAAAGCTATAGGATGTAAACAGAGTTATTCCAATTAAATGACTCCGTTTACATCCGTGCAAGGTGGTATTTTATTTATCCTGCCCCTTATATAAAATGAAAGAATACAATACGGGGGCGACAGCAAGAACAATAGCAACTGTAATAGTAAGCGACACTCCATAAATCAAATTATTCGAGAGCAAAAATGCGGAAATAATTATAATGACGCCGCCTAATATCCACAGGATTCCTGCCATACGGTGTGTTTTATTCCAGTTGTCATCACTGTGTAAAGTCCAGGGTAATTTCAGACCCATGGTGTAATTGCGCCTGCACTTTGGAATATAATTGCCGCAGATAATCATAAGGCCGCCGGCTGTGACCAGTGAAATTAATGTAATGGGAATATTTAGTCCCATGCTGATAAACAGGGTAGCCGGAACGATGATAAGAGCCAGCAGAGGAATCAGCCATATGCTTAATAGTTTCAGCGCTTCGGAATGTGCGGCTCTTTTGGGATCACCGAATAAACGTATCTTTGAATACAAATTCACTGCCAGAAAGAGGATCGGCAGTCCTATTGCAGCAATGGACTTAGGCAGATATCCGTCCACAGTCCCGGCATTATTCCAATGGACTGCAATCTGGTCCGGCAAATCCTGATAAATTACTGCAGACAAAATTATCGGCAGTATACAAATGATGGATGTGATCCACATAATGATCTTATCTTTTTTCTCTAATCTGTTATTCATTTTTATTACCTCCATTAAATTGTGATATCCACAGCATTAATTCTTCAAAAACGGATACATTCAGCTCGTAATAAATATAGTTTTTATACTTGCTTTCATAGACAAGTCCCGCTTTTTTCAGCTGTGATAAATGATAAGAAACGGTAGCACCAGTCATTTCAAAATTCTTAGCAATTTCACCGGCAGACATCTTCCCTTCTTTCAGCATGACGAGAATATCACGTCTGACCGGATCGGAAAGTGCCTTAAATGTTTCTGCAAATCCCAATGGATCACCTCCTGGCTATTTAGAAATATTTCTAAATAGATTCTATTACAAATGGGAGCAAATGTCAACTCTATTTAGAAAATTATCTAAATAGAAAAAAATGCCAAGACGGCAGAAAATTCATTGATGTTATCCGTGACAGCATATATAATGTTAGAATACTGTTTATCATATTTGGCAGCTGCCAAATGAACTAAATGTCAGGAGAGATAAAATGGAGAAAACATTTAATATACTGCTTGTGGAAGATGATTTGAGCCTGTTGGATGGGCTGGTGTATTCCCTGGAGAAGAATCATTTCAAAGTTACGGTTGCAAGAACGGTAAGAGAGGCAGTCACACTGTATGCAGCTGGATCTTATGATTTAATATTGCTGGATCTGACCCTTCCCGACGGCTTAGGCTTCCAGGTCTGCACCTATGTGCGGGAACGTTCATCCGTTCCGATTATTTTCCTGACTGCTTCTGATGAAGAAGTCAATATTGTCAAAGGGCTGGACATAGGAGGAGACGATTATATCACCAAACCCTTTAAACTGAACGAATTAATATCCAGAATAAAAGCGCTCCTAAGACGTGCGGGCATGAGCACACAAGACAGCGGCGCTGTGCTCCAGTCCAATGGAATTACAATTAAATATCTGGAAAACCAGGTTATCTGCAATGGCGAAACGCTGGAACTGATCGGCAATGAGTATAAACTGCTCAGCCTCTTTATGCAGAACCCCAATATTGTTCTTTCCCGGCAAATGATCTTGGACCGGCTCTGGGATGACAAAGGTAACTTTGTGGATGATAATACCTTATCCGTTTATGTGCGGAGGCTGAGGAATAAAATAGAAGATAATCCAGACCATCCTTCCAAAATTATAACGGTACGGGGTGTTGGGTATCAGTGGAAAGTCAGGTGAATGGCATGATTGTATTACGTCAGAGAGAAATGAAAAAAGTAATTGCGGCGATAGCGGGCATTGTATTTACAGCCGTTGTCATGGGGCAGTTCGCAGCCGGCGGTCTGGCTCATCAGATACCACGGCTTGTCATTCTATTCTCAACGCTGCTGCCGGGGATCTTCATATTGTTCATTGTGTATGGGTATTTTCGGAAAGAGCTGATGGAGGTTGAGCATTCCATTCAAACCATTCATTCCTTCATCGATGGTGACAGCAAAGCGAGGCTGGAAGATGACAGAGAGGGCAGTTTTTCAAAATTATATCATGCTGTTAACCGTATGGCCACTGTGCTGGAAGCCCAGGCAGCCCGGCAGAAGAACACAAAAGATTTCTTAAAAGATACCATATCCGATATTTCCCATCAGCTGAAGACCCCCCTTGCAGCTCTCAATATGTATACCGAAATCATACAGGAAAATACCGAAGATAGTAGCACTGTCAAAAGCTTTATGGTTAAGACTCAGAGGGAGCTGGACCGTATGGAAATGTTGATCCTGAATCTTCTGAAAATTACCAGACTGGATGCAGGCGCAGTGATCATGAACAAAAAGACAGAAAACATATCAGAATTAATGACTGAAATTAAACAGCGTTTTGAAACCCGCACAAACCGGGAAGAAAAGCTGCTGGCCCTGTCCGGAAATACTGACCAGGTACTGCTGTGTGACCGTGATTGGATCCTGGAGGCTGTGAGCAATATTGTGAAAAATGCACTGGATCATACAAAAGCCGGAGATGAGATTCACATATGCTGGAAGCACCTCCCGGCAGTGAAGCAGATCATCGTGGAAGACAACGGGAGCGGCATCCATTCCGACGATATTCACCATATATTTAAAAGATTTTACCGCAGCCGTTTTTCAAAGGATTCCCAGGGGGCAGGTCTTGGACTGCCTCTTGCTAAATCCATTGTAGATGCTCACGAAGGGGATATATTAGTAGAGAGTGAGTTGGGGAAAGGGTGTAAATTTACGCTGAGCTTTCTGAATCTTACAAATGTGTAATCTGCGAAAGATAGGAGATTCCTTATAAATACAGGGGTTTGCAACCTATATTTCCATTAATTTACACCACTTTTACACCATTTGGAAAAAGCTTTGATATGATAGGTATTTGGGGGAGATATCGGAATAGGTATCTCCTTTTTTGCTTGTTATTTTGGGGGTTTCAGTGGTTTGGAAAAGGCTGTCACCTATTCACCGCCGCACCGTTGAATTATTTAGTCTCTTCTAATATATGGAAAGCAGCTTTTACGTCTAATTTATCAACTTTGTTCAGTATTGCTTTACTATCTAATTTCTACTGAACCACTTACATTCAATTCGCCACTTTTCTTATAATTACATAGCGAGTAATTTGAATGATATAGTATGACGTTATCCGTTTTTTCAGTATCACTATATATATTACCATTAGCTCATTTTATTTAAGGAACAAAACCATTCATTAAAATTATTAATAATTTCTGAACTATAAGCTATTGCGCAGCATACATGTTATAATAAATTTTGTGGGGCATTAACTAGTGCCGGTGTAAATTTGTCGAGAGGCACAAGGATACAGAATAGTTACTGAAAATAAGTTTTATGAAGGGAATGGTGAGTTTATGAATAATCCAATATCTAAAAAAGTAGTATTTGGTTTTATCGGTGTTGTTTTTGCTTTTTTTCTCATTATTTTTGCATTAAGCTTTCCTTCGTATTCTAAACATCATCTTTTTGGCTCAGAATTGAGTAAAATTGTAAAAGAATATGATAAGGATAAGCAGGTAGAATTATTTGGCGATAATGAAGCTTATGCAATGGGTTTAAATGCCGAAGACCGCCCGGTTTTTAAGGATAAGTTTAAAGCGTTGGCGCAGCTGAAAAAAGATTGTCCGGAAGGTATTAAATATATAAAAAAGGAACGCAAGTTGGGAAGAAATCTTTCCATATTTTTTTGGGATTGGTATGCAACGTATTCTGGTTATATATATGAAGATGCAGATGAAGAGATCCAGCCACAGTTAACAAAAATACAAGAGTTCTTTTATGTTTATGAAAATAGTTTTAAGGAACCGGAGACTGAGGGTTAAAAGATAGGAGAGCAGACGAAAGCTGTTCTCCTTATCTATTTTGTTGAGTAAAAATCTAGATTTAATTTCAGTTGCCTGAAAAATTTAGAATGTATTGTATACCTGGTATTTAACGAAAAATTATATCTTGGTTTATTTTTTTAAGTTCCTGAAATAGTTTATCTTTTTCTACGACTGAACACATTATTTCACTTCTTTTGCTTTTTTAACTATACGGTCTAAAGATGCCGCACTTGATGCAATAGGATTATGCGTTTTATATACTTCCAGAATTTCATTAATCTTCATCGACTCTTTACCGAAACCAAAAAACACTGTGATTGATTCGCTATTTAGCAGTATATAGTTTCTTACTATAATGGGAATAAAAATAATGTTTATTGTTACTATACCAATTATTAATGCAATAGTATTATCCTTTGTAAATAAAAGTTCTTTCACGAACATTATATTTGCAATAATAGCGATTGCGTAAAACCATATTGCTATTTTTCCTTGAAATTTCATCATATCACGATACCCTTTCAAATGAATGGCTTCAGTTTTTTTCATTTTTATTAAAGAATTCTTTTATTAGAATAATTAATCCTATCATAAATAATCCAGTTGAAAATAGGAACGGCATTAATAATTTATTCTC
>NZ_JAWYAJ010000577.1:0-4267 GCF_034124845.1 Robinsoniella sp. | reverse complement strand
AATGGTAAAAAATAACAGATAAATGACGAAAAGTGTT
Organism: Robinsoniella sp.; assembly: GCF_034124845.1. Lineage (NCBI taxonomy): Bacteria > Bacillati > Bacillota > Clostridia > Lachnospirales > Lachnospiraceae > Robinsoniella > Robinsoniella sp. The sequence goes on along the minus strand of NZ_JAWYAJ010000577.1, from coordinate 4,230 downwards.
GACAAAACTGTATAAAATAGTGTATAGTCGCTATAGAAGCAGTATGAAAACAGGATAATAATAGTTTTCACCATGTGAACATATCATCTTGGATATCAGGCAGTTTCGTAAGCGGGATTATGTTATGCCTGAAAATACAGATACATATGATCAGCGATAACGTATACAGAGAAGTATGCAGATAAGTAAAAGAGAGATCTTTCTAACTGAATAAGCGGGTTGTGACGTAATGACCTGCGTTGTTTAATGAAGTGATGGAACTTCCGGAAATCTTATTTCTGGGGGTTTTTTGCGCTTTTACAGGATATTTTACTGCATAAGGAGCAAAAATATGATAGAATTAGATGAGAAAAAAAGGATTATTCAGGAGTTTGTTCCAGGAAAGCAGGTGACTTTGGCGCACCTGATTGCCAACCCGGATGAAGACCTGTATACGAAATTGGGTCTGGTTGACGGGCGCGGAGCAATCGGCATTTTAACCATCACCCCCAGTGAGGGTGCCATCATAGGTGCGGATGTAGCAACCAAAGCGGCAGATGTAAAGATTGGATTTGTGGACCGCTTCAGCGGTTCCTTAGTCATTACCGGAGACATCGCAGCGGTGGATGCTTCTTTGCATGAAATTATGAATGTGTTAGGGGACATGCTGGATTTCACTCCTTCTAAGATTACAAGAACCTAATGGTGACAGGAGTGGACATAGGATGAAGAAAGTAATGCTTGTAGGCAGGACATATGCCGGTAAAACCACGCTTTGCCAGTATCTTAGAGGTGAGGCACTTAAATATAAGAAGACCCAGGCAATTGAAATCCTGGGGAAAGAACTTATCGATACGCCGGGAGAATATTTGGAGAGGCGGGGGCTTTACCGGGCATTGCAGGTAACCTCAGCTGAGGCAGATGTGATCATCTTTGTGCAGGATGCTACTGCGGACGGCAGTATGTTTGCACCTATGTTTACATCCATGTTTACAAAGCCGGTTATTGGAATTGTTACTAAATGCGATGCGGCTTCTGAAGAACAGATCGCTCTTGCAAAGAAATATCTGGAAGGTGCAGGAGCAAAGACGATTTTTTTAACAAGTGCAGTTGCGGGAGAAGGTATGGAAGACGTTATTCAATACCTGGAGGATCACTAGAGTGTAAGCGGTCATCAGTGATCCGGACAGAAAGCATAATCGACAGAAGTAATGTGAGGTATAATGCGGAGGTACAAATGGAAGAATCAAAAGTAAGGGTGGTAATTGCAGATGATGAGCCGATTACCAGATTAGACCTGAAAGAACTGTTGGAGGATCAGAATTACGAAGTGGTCGGAGAAGCATCCGATGGCTTTGATGCAATTGAAGTTTGTAAGGCAGTAAAACCCGATCTGGTATTAATGGATGTGGAAATGCCTTTATTGGATGGGTTTTGTGCGGCAAAGGTATTAAAAGAAGAGGATATTGTGGATACAATCATGATGCTGACGGCGTATAGTGATAAGGAATGTATCCGAAAAGCAAAAGAGATTGGCGTTTCCGGTTATATTGTGAAACCGGTGGCGGTCAGGACGATGATTCCCGCTATTGAAGTGGCGCTTGCACAGAGTGCACAGATGAAGCAGTTGAAGCAGGAAGGGACACAGGCAAAAAAACAGCTGGAAAGCAGAAAAATTATTGAAAAAGCAAAAGGCTATATTATGCAGGAGAAAAAAATATCGGAGCAGGAAGCTTATGATTATATCCGGAGCCTGAGCCAGGCGAAAAAGCTGTCCATGAAGCGTGTGGCGGAAATGATACTGCTGAGGGCGGGGGGACATGCATGAGCTCCAGAATATATGAATTATGCAGGGAATACACGCCGCTTACCGATTCGGATATCGAAGTGATTGAAGCAATGCAGCCGAGCCTGCAGCTGATTGCAAATATGGTGGGATGTGACGTATTTATCGACTGTATTACAGAAGATATATCCACCGCCATTGTAATCTGTGAGGCAAATCCGGAAAATGTACCTTCTGCTTATGCCAAAAGTGTAGTGGGAATGCTTGCCCGAAAAGAAGATGAGCCAGCAGTAGAGCGTACAATTCGACTGGGAATTGGGACGAAGTATGTGAAGGCAGTAACCCAGGAGAGAACAGAAGTAATGCAGAATGTAGAACCTATTTTTAATGATAACCGCATAATCGGCGTATTGATAACAGAAAAACGTGCGGTAGAAGAAAACGAATCCATAGAAAATGAAAAGCCAAGACAGGTGAATGTATTTGATAATCTAATTCACGAATATGACTGGCTTATGCAATACATAGATGAAGCGTTAATTATGGTAGATGTTAAAGGAAAAGTCTGTTTCCGGAATATGATGGCAAAGGAACTTTATGCCAAGCTGGGATACGGCGGAGATATTCTGGAGATGCCATATGAGAATATTCTTTTACATCAGCCCGAGCGTGTATACCAGCCGGGAGAACTTGAGAAAACCGGAATTGAAGTTACCGTTGGGAAATATTTTCTCAGGGTCAAGCATATTCCCCTGGAGAAAAACGGGATACAGTTTGCGATTGTATTAAGTGATATTACACACTTAAGGGAAAAAGAAAAGGAACTGGTCAATAAATCCGTTGCTTTAAAAGAAATGCACCATCGGATCAAAAACAATTTCCAGATGATTGCCAGCATATTACGCATGCAGAGCAGAAGAAGTGATAATGCAGAGGTAAAGGAAGTGCTGGAGGATACAATTAACCGTCTCTTATCTATCTCCGTAACCCATGAGCTGATCTTACAGGGTGAGGATGATAATGTAAATATCTATGAGGTAGTAGAGAGTATCAAAAGAGATCTGCTAAGATCTTATATCTATCCGGATCTGGAAGTGAACATCGATGTCATCGGTGATGAGTTTAAACTAAATGCAGATGTGGCATCATCGGTTACGCTGGTAATCAACGAATTACTGCAAAACTCATTTAAGTATGCTTTTACGGATGTACCGTCCGGGCATATCATTATTGAAATTACCCACGGGAAGATGTATTCCCAGGTGAGTATCACAGATAATGGAAAAGGGTTCGCAGTGGACGAGGTGAAAAGAAAAAGCCTTGGTTTATATATCGTAGACAGTGTGGTGAGAGAAAAACTCCACGGCAAGTTTAAGATAAAATCGGGACCGGAAGGGACCAGAGCAAGTTTTGATTTTAAAATGTACAATTGAATAGGATGGTCCGATGGAGGGCTGTCTGAAAAAAGCGGTGAAGCTTAGGAGCAGAAAATTCTGCACCTGGGCTTTTTTCTTGTTAAAAGGGGACAACAAAGATACAGGATAATGGAGGCAGAACCATGCATGAAGTAATCTTAAGTGTGGGCATTGATATCGGGACCTCAACCACACAGCTGGTATTCAGTGAACTGACGATAGAAAATCAGGCAACCAGTTACACGGTTCCAAGAATCAGCATTGTAGATAAGAAAGTGATTTTCCGCAGTGAAATCTTTTTTACTCCTTTATTATCCCAGACAGAGATCGACGGGGAAGCGGTGAAACAGATTTTAGAAAGCCAGTACCAAAAGGCGGGAATGAAACCGGAGGATGTAAAAACCGGAGCAGTGATTATTACCGGGGAGACAGCCCGAAAAGAAAATGCAAATGTGGTGCTGGAAACGCTAAGCGGTCTGGCCGGTGACTTTGTAGTTGCCACAGCAGGACCGGACCTGGAGTCGGTATTATCCGGCAGAGGCGCAGGAGCGGACACGTTTTCCAAAGAGAAAAGATGCGTAGTAGCAAATGTTGATGTGGGCGGCGGTACCAGCAATATCGCGGTATTCGACCATGGAAGCCTGATTGGAACCACCTGTCTGGATATCGGAGGCAGGCTGATTAAAGTGGACAGGGAGACAAAGCGGATTACCTACATCTATTCCAAAATACAAAAGTTAGCAATGAATGAGGGGATTCCCATCTCCGTAGGGGATCTTGCAGATACAGCCAGGATACGAAGAATCTGTACTTTAATGGCGGATCTCATCGGACAGTCTCTTCACATCCAGCCAAAGAGCGTCTATTACAATGAAATGTTTACTAATGGAGGAAAGGGACTGAAAGAGGAAGTAATTCCCACAGCCGTCACTTTTTCCGGAGGCGTTGCAGACTATATCTATCAGGAAGCAGACAGCGACTTGTTCCGGTATGGGGATATTGGAATCATATTGGGACAGGAAATCAGAAAGCACTGCTTTTTGCAGCAGT
>NZ_JAWYAJ010000576.1:0-5950 GCF_034124845.1 Robinsoniella sp. | reverse complement strand
GAAAGACGGTCATTTTGCTACAGCATCACTTACCATGCAGGTGGATGATTACACGATTGTGGATGATGAAACATTTGACCAGGCAGATTTTTTGAAAAAGATCGCTGCAAGTCCCAACTGTCCCAAATCTTCATGTCCGTCACCGGAAGCCTATATGAGTGCTTTTGACTGCGGAGCGCCAAGAGCATATGCGGTTACACTGTCGGCAGAGTTAAGCGGTTCCTATAACAGTGCGGAACTGGGGAAAAAGTTATTTTTAGAAGAACATCCGGATAAAAAGGTTCATATTTTCAATTCCAAGTCAGCGTCGATTGGAGAGACTCTGATTGGTATGAAGATACAGGAATGCGAAAATGCAGGAATGGAATTTGAAGAGATTGTGGACACAGTAGAACGGTATATAGCCGGTCAGAGTACCTGGTTCGTATTGGAAAATCTGGATACCCTCCGGAAAAACGGACGTCTCAGCAAAGTAAAGGCATTTGTAGCAACAGCACTTAAGATTAAACCTGTAATGGGGGCTACCCAGGAAGGTACCATTGTTCAGCTGGATCAGGCAAGAGGTATGAATAAGGCGCTGGTTAAAATGGTAGATTTTATTGTTGAGAAGGTTGAAAATTCGGAAGAAAAGATTCTGGCTATTTCTCATTGTAATTGTCCGGACCGCGCGAAAATGATAAAGGATGCATTGCTGTCCAGATTAACCCTGAAGGATATCTTTATAATCGATACTGCCGGGATCAGCAGCATGTATGCAAATGATGGTGGAATCATAATTGTTGTTTAAAATTACTGCCGTAAAAATGTCAAAAGAATTAAAAAATACATGCAATTCCTACAAATCTGTGATATAATATAAAAAATGTGCTTGAAGAAATGACAGATAGCAGAAGTAAGGAGAAGAACATATGAGTCAGGAGAAAGTAGACCGTTACAAACAAGAAAAAGCAAATCGTGAAAAGCTTCTTAAAAAACAGAAACGAAATAAAATGTTGATGAAGCTGGGTGGTTTGGCAGTGTGTCTTGTCATTGTTGGATGGGTAGGTTTTTCGGCTTTTAATAAGTTCTATACACCTCCGGTAAAAAACTACGAGGTGAAGACAACAGCCGTGGACGATTATTTACAGGGATTAAATGAAACGGAAACAGAAGCAGCAAAATAATGGACAGCCGGAGTGCGTAGCATTCCGGCTGTAACTTTTTGGTAATCAGGAAGACAAGGAGGAACCGGAAGGTTGCAATTTGATTATAAAATAGAAAATAATGAAGTCTGTATTCTACGCTGTTACGGGGAGGCAGGTAAAGTTAAACTGCCCGGACAGCTGGAAGGATATCCGGTGACTGCTCTGGGAAGGTATATATTTTCCGGGGCATATGACGGGGATGGGGGACAACAGGCAGTCTGTGCCGATATGCTGGAAGAGGTAATTCTGCCGGAAACGGTACGGACAATCGGTGATTATGCATTTTACGGGTGCAGACAGCTTACACGTTTGGCGCTGTATCAGGGAATCCGTGAGATCGGCGGGGGAGCATTTACCGGATGTGCAAAACTATCCAGGTTAAAGATTAGTCTGGACGGCCCTGAGGAATATTGTTTTAAAAATGTCGTTGCAGAGTTAAATCACGAGGTAGAAGTGAAATTAAGCCGGGAAGGACAGGTTATCGCCAGGCTGCTGTTTCCGGAATATTATGAAGAGGCAGTGGAAAATACGCCCGCCAGGATTTTAGAAACCCGCATCCATGGTTCGGGATATACCTATCGGCAGTGCTTTCATAACGGAGCATTTAAATTTCTGGAATATGACAGCCTGTTTTACGATGCAAAAGCATGGGAATCGGAAGATTTCTGTGTCCATCTGGCGCTATACCGACTGGAATATCCCTGGCAGTTAACAGAGGAGCATCAGTTACAGTATCGGGAATATTTAACCGGTCACAGTGCAGCTGCAGGGATGTGGCTGATTCGTTCAGATCGTATGCATCAGCTGGACTTTTTAAGCAGCCAGATCAGATGGCAGTCTGATGTTTTAGAGCAGCTTATATGTTATGCCAGGGAGCAGGGGCGCATGGAGGCGGTTGGATATTTTATGGATTATAAATATGAGCATTATGAAAACAAGAAAAAGAGCTTTGAATTATAGTACCACCCGGAGTAAATACGCCACGATAACTATATACCCACGAATTTACGCCGGGTGGCACTAGATAAATGCAATAGGGAAATAGAAGGGAGTCTATATGGCTGAAGATTTCGCGGCGAGAGAACAGGAAATATGGGAGCGGCTTCAAAAGGCAGGCTTTGATATCCTGATTAACGCCAGAAATGAGTTATACATTCATATGCGTTTTCTAGACGTTGCGCTGTCATCGTTTCAATATCAGATGGATATGGAACTGAACAGTCTTGGAACGGACGGAAATGTCATTTATTACAATGCAAGGTTTCTAGGGGGCTTATTTCGTGAGAGCCGCACCATGGTAAACCGGACATATCTGCATCAGGTGCTGCACTGCCTGTTTTTTCATGTAGTGGAAACCGAAAAACGGGAGGAAATCTACTGGAACCTGGCATGCGATATTGCTGTTGAATCCATTATTGACAGCATGCAGATACGCTGTCTGAAAAAGGGGATGTCCTGGCTGCGGGAAAGTACGTACCGGGAGCTTCGCAGGAGCCTGAAGGTGCTCACTGCTGAAGGGATTTACCTGGAACTGCAAAATATGGATTTTGGTGTAAATAACAAAAAACTGGAAAAACTGATTCGGGAATTCTGTCAGGACAGCCATCAGTACTGGAATAAACAGGAAGAATCCGAAAAAAACAGTGAAATGAACCAGAAATGGCAGGATATACGGGAGCAGATGGAGATGGATCTGGACACCTTTTCTAAGGAATCTGTGGAGGCATCAGGAGGCTTGCGGGAGCAGCTGAAAGTACGTAAGAAAGAGGGCGATGATTACCGCAGGTTTTTAAGAAAATTTTCCGTGTTAAAAGAAGAGATACAGGTAGATACGGACCAGTTTGATTATGCGTTTTATACCTACGGCATGACCATGTATGGCAATATGCCGCTGATTGAACCGGTAGAATCCAAAGAAGTAATGAAAATAGAAGAATTTGCCATTGTGATCGACACATCCATGTCCTGTTCGGGACATCTGGTGCGGCTTTTTCTGGAGGAAACTTATCATATTCTAAAGGAGAACGACAGTTTTTTCAGGAAGGTAAATATCCACATCATTCAATGTGATGAAAAGGTGCAGCAGGACAATAAAATTACATCCGAAGAAGAATTACAGAAATATATGGAAGAGATGGAAATTGTGGGAAGCGGAGGGACGGATTTTCGTCCGGCTTTTGCTTATGTGAATGAGCTATGCAGAAAAAAAGAGTTTACAAATCTCAAAGGTCTGTTGTATTTTACAGATGGGTATGGGATTTTTCCAATGAATATGCCGCCCTATGATACCGCATTTGTATTTATGCGTGAGGACTACGATGATACACAGGTTCCTCCCTGGGCGATAAAAATAATTATAGATGAAGAGGAGCTGTCAAACCGGTATCCTGTTCAAGATGATAGATGATATAGGAGAATAGAAATGAATATTAAAAGAGCTAAGGAAGAAATTAAAAATTCCATTGAAGCATATCTGATGAAAAATGAATACGGAGAATATCAGATCCCGTCAGTGAGGCAAAGGCCCCTGCTACTCATCGGACCGCCGGGAATTGGCAAGACCCAGATCATGGAACAGATTGCAAAAGAGTGCCGGGTAGGGCTGGTGGCCTATACCATTACCCATCACACCAGGCAGAGTGCAATTGGGCTGCCTTATATTGTTGAAAAAGAGTTTCACGGGGAAAAGGTGTCGGTTACCGAATACACAATGAGTGAAATCATTGCTTCGGTGTATGAAAAAATGGAAAAGACCGGTATCCGGGAAGGTATTTTATTTATCGATGAGATTAACTGTGTGTCGGAAACTCTGGCGCCCACCATGCTTCAGTTTTTACAGTGCAAAACTTTTGGAAACCAGAAGGTTCCCGATGGCTGGGTGATTGTATCCGCTGGAAATCCCCCGGAATACAATAAATCGGTAAGGGATTTTGATGTGGTTACCCTGGACCGTATTAAGAAAATTGATGTACAAGAGGACTTCTCGGTATGGAAAGAATACGCTTACCAGGCAGGTATCCACCATGGGGTGCTGTCATATCTGGAATTGAAGAAAAATCACTTTTACTGTATAGAGACCACTGTGGATGGGAAACTTTTTGCTACGGCAAGAGGATGGGAGGATTTGTCCCAGCTGATCAAGGTCTACGAAGCTATGGGAAAAAGGGTTGACCGGGAAGTGGTTTACCAGTACATTCAGCATTGGAAGATCGCAAAGGATTTCTCTAATTACCTGGAATTGTATCAAAAATATAAAAAGGATTATCAGGTTGCCGATATTCTAAAGGGGCACATATCTGAAACTGCCATTGACAAAGTGCGGCGTGCTGCATTTGATGAAAAATTAAGCGTGATCGGACTTCTGGTTTCCAGACTGGATGAACTGTTTCGGACTTGTTACCGCAGTGACGCATTTGTAACAATGGTCTATGAGGAGCTAAAGCGTTTTAAAGACAGGTTAGGCAAATCTGCCTATGCTGCAATGGGAGAGATTGTCCGGAAAATGGAAGAAGAGACTGCCAGGCTGCTTTTAGCAGAGCAGCTGACCAAAGAGGAGGAGCACATCCGCAGAAAAGCTGCTGCCCAGTTGGAAGACTATGAAAATCTGTTAAAAGCGGGAAGCTTTATAGATAATGAGGAAGCTTTTGAAGCAGTGAAGGAACGATTTGCTGATATTACGGTATCCCGCAGTACTTCATTCAAAGAAGCAGAGGAGGCGCTGAATTTTGCTTTTGATTTTATGGAAGCAGCATTTGGGGACAGCCAGGAAATGGTTATCTTTATTACGGAACTCAATACTGATTTTTATAGTGTATGGTTTGTGGATGAAAACGGTTGTGACCGGTATTATAAATATAATAAGACCTTGTTATTTGCAGAAAAACAAAAAGGGATTTTACATCAGCTGGATGAAATTGAGGAGCTTGGGAATATTTAAAGATATCTTACAAGAGCAGGAAAAATGGAATAAAGCCAGACATGTCAATCAATCGATATGTCTGGCTATTTTATGCTTTTTACACGAATTCAGATATTTTTTTATTACTTATTTCTATTATCTATTTCTATTATTTATTTTTTTCGATCTCAGCCATTTTCATAGCACGTACTTTTAACGGAAGACCAAACAGTGTGATGAACCCGTCTGCATCATGATGGTCATATAACTCTCCGGTGGTAAAGCTTGCCAGAGATTCACTGTATAAGCTGTATGGGGAAGTAGTGCCGGCTTTGATGATATTGCCCTTGTAGAGCTTGAATTTTACTTCTCCAGTTACATATTCCTGTGTTACATCAACGAATGCCTGGATTGCTTCACGAAGAGGGGTAAACCATTTGCCTTCGTATACGATCTGAGCAAATTTGTTGCCCATATCTTTTTTAGTTTCCATGGTGGCACGGTCTAATACTAATTCTTCTAACTGGTCATGTGCTTCCATAAGGATGGTTCCGCCCGGTGTCTCATATACGCCGCGGGATTTCATTCCTACAACCCGGTTTTCAACGATATCTACAATACCGATTCCATGTTTTCCGCCCAGTTCATTTAATTTGGTGATGATTTCAGATACTTTCATCTCTTCACCGTTTAAGCTGATAGGGGTACCTTTTTCAAAGGTCATGGTAACGTATTCGCCTTCTTCCGGAGCTTTCTCAGGTGATACGCCCAGCACTAACAAGTGGTTGTAATTTGGTTCATTAGCCGGGTCTTCCAATTCCAGACCTTCATGGCTGATGTGCCACAGGTTACGGTCACGACTGTAGCT
>NZ_JAWYAJ010000575.1:0-5321 GCF_034124845.1 Robinsoniella sp. | reverse complement strand
AGCTTGCAGAACTTACGGAAGATCAGCACAAAGTGGCGGATGTGAATGGTGATGGCAATTCTGACAGTACTGATGCAGCGGCTATTTTACAGTATGCGGCTGAAAAAATAGACAAATTGTGATTACTATGATGGAGCAGCATTAATGAAATAGAATAGCTTGCTCCTCAAAGTATCAAAGAAAAAATACGAAAAAAAAAGAGCTTTAAAACTGCAGGATATACAGTTTTAAAGCTCTTTTTCCATCGGTGTGCAAATATTAAGGCGAAGGTTGTTCCTGAAATAATCCAAATTTTACAAAAAAGTACAAGTAAAAACAATAATGTCTTGATAATATAAAAATTTGTCATAACAAAATCCTAAATCTATGCGCATTTTTTTTGGTAAAATATTGATATAGAATTGGCTGACAAACGATTCAGCACTGTCAATTTGGTTTCTGGCAGGATGGATTACTAGCCTTACAAGAAAATATGAGAGGAAAGAAAATGATATGAAAAAGATAGGGAAAAAAATAACAGCAGGAGTATTAATTGGTGTATTAACGGCGTCTGCACCATTTCCGGCGTTATCGGGAATGATGAACGTACATGCAGAGAGTCCGGCAGAAGATAAGTGGCCAATGATGCAGGAGATGCTGAAATCCTATGGGGGTACCTGGAATCATCCCGATTATACGGAGGCAATCAATGACAACATGCCCCAGACAGCATTGCAGGGAAATGGAGATACCGGGATTGTATCCTATGGAAATGCAAAGGAGAAGACGTATTTAATTTCAAAAGGAGATTTTAGAAACGGCGGTGATTTAGTCACGAGTGCTCCGTTTCATGAAGATGACCGGTCGATCCGGCAGATAGCACTTGGAGGCGTGACGATCAGCAGGGATCTTGAGGTTAATAAGTCTCTGACCATGGACCCCAATGTTACCGTGAAGGCAAGCAGTGTACATGATGAATTTATGCCTGAATTAGCTGTGAATGGAATAATAAGCTCCAAGGAAGAGGCGTGGGCAAGTAAAGTGGGAGAGGAACCCCATTGGCTGGAAATAGACCTGGGAAGTGAAAAGACCATTGCAAAGTATGTCATGTATCACATGGGATATGCCAGAGAGGATCTGCAGCATTTTAATACCAGAGAATATAAGGTAAGTATCAGTGTCGATGGTGAAAAGTGGACTGAAGCAGACCATGTGGCGGATAACACAAATAGTATGACGTCTTGTATATTTGCCAAGCCTGTACAGGCAAGATATGTAAGGATAGACTTTATACAGGGGGAACAAAATTCCAATGACCGGGCGCGAATAGCGGAATTTGAGCTGTTTGAATCTCCGGAAGATGAGAGTATTTTTGCGCCGGAAGAAGAAGGCAGCTTTTTAGAACACCAGGATATAGCCGAGGCGGACTTAACAACAAATATGGAGATTGGCGGTGTTCCTTTAGAAATGAACAACTGGCTGTCTGCAACGGAAAATACCATGATTACTTCCATTGTTTCAAATGGAGATCAGACAGTTGCATTAGATGCAAAAGCATGGACTAAGGTAGATGGAAGTGATAAATTTGTTACAAAATCTGATACTTCTTCAAATGGAGATGCTGTCTGGGCTTCCAGAAGTACAAATAACGCAGCTAAGGATAATCCGGAAAGCTGGAAATCGGAAGCCGTTATTCAAACTAAAATTCTGGGAGACAAAGACTGCAATACGAAGAAAAATAATGATGCATCTTCCAGCCTGAAATTTACCCTCGAACCAGGCGAAAGAGTCTATCTTGTAACAACAATTGGAGGGGGCGGACAAACCTACGATAATCATGATAATCTGCAGACAGAAGAACCGCTGGCGCAGGCACAGGCATTGGCAGATCAATATGCAGCAGAAACGGATATAGAAACTTTAAGAGAAAACCATGAGCAATGGTGGAAAGATTATTGGACGAAATCCTATATTGATATTGGAGATGAAGAATTTCACAGATACTATTACGGATCGCTGTATTATATGGGATGTGCAGCCCGGGAAGATAAAGTGGCACCGGGATTGTATGGAATCTGGGTAACCGGTGATGTGGCAAAATATAATAACGACTATCATCTGAATTATAATTATATGGCTCCATACTACGGCATGTATTCCAGTAACCGGCTGGAAGGAGCATATTCCCTGACACAGCCAATTATAGATTATATGCCAAAGGCTGAAGCGGCAGCAAAATACAGCCTGAGAGAGATTAAAGAAGATTACGTGGCAGGCAGACCAGACCTTGCAGGAGGTATAGATGATGCGGTGCTTTATCCAGTAGGGATTACTGCATGGGGACATGTATCCTGTGATGCAGATAATGCCGGAAAATATCTCACACAAACGCTGAATGCACCCTTCGCGGCTTCTGTATTTATATCCTATTATAATTATTCTTACGATGAAGAGTTTTTATTGGACAGAGCCTACCCATTTGTACAGAAAGTAGCAAATTTTTATGAAAAGTGGTGTGAAAAAGAAGTAAAATCCGATGGTACCTATCAGTATAATCTTTACGATGGCCCTCATGAGGGATTCTTCAATAAAAATGCGGGAGTCACCATTGGTATGGTTTTAAATGTTTATGAATTTCTGATACAGAATTTTGATCTTTTAAAAGAAAAAGCCGGAGCTACAGACCAGCAGCTTGCAATGTGGAAAGATATGTACGACCATATGGCTCCTGTCCCGGTCAGAAGCTATGAGTATGGATCATTCAAAAAAGATGTCTATGCATTGGCAGAAGAGGGAATGATCCTTCGCCCGGAATCAGCCTCTGTTGAGTTGGAATTTATACATCCAGGAGAGCGCTTATCCTTTGATTCCGATCCATATATGCTGCAGCTGGCAAGGAATACCATAGATGCAAAAGTTATAGCTAATCCGGATATCTGGTTAATTATTAATAATAATCCTAAGATTTTTACCCATGCTATAAGAGCCGGGTATGATCCTTATTATATTATGGAAAAATTCAGAGCATCCAACATTTCAAATATGAGTGAGAATTTTGCTATCCAGGATGGGCATCATGGAATTGAAAAAGCAGGAGGAATTGAATTTATTAATAATATGCTTTTGCAGAGTTCGGATGGTATCCTGAAGGTATTTCCTAACTGGACCGGAGCAGACGCACAGTTTTATCAATTAAGAGAAAAAGGTGCATATCTGGTATCATCCCAGATGTCACAAGGTGAGGTGCAATACATAGACATCGTCAGTGAAGCAGGCAAATCAGTTACTATTGCTGCTCCCTGGGAAAAAGCAGATGTAATTGATTCTGAAGGAAATGCAATCGATCTTACATACGGATCTACGAAAAATACCGGGGAAAAGACAATCACATTTTCAGCGATCCAGGGAGAAGAGTATCGGATTACAGAGAATCATGACGAAACACCGGAAGCAGACCGAAACAGTCTGAAGCTTGCAGTGGCAATGGCTGAGAAACTGGAGCTGGAGCAGCAGGAAAATAATTGTTTTACAGCAGATAGCTGGAACAGAGTGCAGGAAGTTCTGGATGCAGCCAGAACAGTATTGGAAAAACCGGAAATAACACAGGCGGAGGCGGACGAAGCTTTCTTAAATCTGATTACTGCATGTAACCTTCTGGAGGAAAGCGTGTGGAAAACAGGACTGAAAGCAGCGATAGAAGGAACGAAAGCCATCCTGGAAGACGAGGCAGGACTGGCAGTGTACACACAGGAAAGTATTGAAGCAGTAAAGACAGCACTGGCTGAAGCAGAAAAAATATTTGCTGAGAGCAGTGCGGACGCACAGACAGTTAATGATGCCAGCCGTAAACTGATGGATGCAGTTACCGGCTTGATGGTGAAAAATGAAGGTACAAGGCTGGATATCCTGATTCAAAAAGCAAAGGAAATTTTGAAAAACAAAGACCAGTATACGCCTTCCAGTGTACAGGTGCTGGAACAGGCTTTACAGGCAGCAGAAGCCGTGGCAGAAAACAGCCATGCAGCGGGTGAAGAAATTAGTAGTGCTTATGAGAAGCTGGCAGAGGCAATGACATTACTTGTTAGAAAAGCAGGAAAAGAGGAGCTTAAGAATGCGTTGGTCAAGGCCAATGATATCCTGAAAAATGAAGGAAAGTATTTGAAGGAAAGCATTGCAGGGCTGCAGATAGTGACAGATGAGGCGCAGGAGGTCTTTGACAATGGTGAAGCAGATAGCATTGCTGTTGGGGAAGTGCTTAAGAAATTAGTAAACGAAATTCTGAAAGCACGTTTGATGGGTGACGTGGATATGAACGGAAAAGTAGAAACCGCTGACTCCTCAAAGGTATTAAAATCTGTGGCAGAGCTTGCAGAACTTACGGAAGATCAGCACAAAGTGGCGGATGTGAATGGTGATGGTAATTCAGACAGTACAGACGCAGCGGCTATTTTACAGTATGCGGCTGAAAAAATTTCGGAGTTTTAGTAAACAATTTTAGCACAGGCTGTAGGATTATTTTAATATCCATCTTTCTTAAAATAATCCTAAAATTACAAAATAGTACAAGCAGGTCCCCATAAACTCATGATAATTTATTAAATTGTCTTAATATAGTCCTAAAGCTTTTCGTGTCCTTTATGGTAATATATTGTCAATAGAAGTAATTATTTCTTCGAGAACTGTAAAGAGCGCCAGGGAATGAAATTCAGACTCTGATGTCAGAAAATGAAAAAAGGAAAAGATAAAATGAAAAAAAGTGGAAAAAAGTTTACAGCAGGAATATTAATCGGTGTATTAGCAGCTTCATCCCCATTTTCGGCTTTGTCCGGGATCATTCATGTGCATGCAGAGAGTAAAGCAGATAATGAGCCTCACACTCAGGCAGAAAGTAAAACAGATCTTGAGCCAAAGATTCAGGCAGAAAGTAATACAGATAATGAACCGCTGTATCAGGAAATACAGGATTCCTATAAAGGAGTCCTGATAGGTGAAGAAAATGTTGGAACTTCATTTAATGTAGAAAATGAGGAAAAAGGGGAAAATGAAAATAAATCTGTAATAGATTTAGACAGCCTGAAGCTTGCGGTAACCGAGACCGGGAAGTTGGAGCAGCAGCAAAAAGATTATAACTGTTTTACAACGGAAAGCTGGGACAGGGTACAAAAAGCTTTGGATGAAGCAAGAGCAGTCCTGGAGAAGCAGGAATTAACCCAGCAGGAGATTGATGATGCATTTTTGAATCTGATTACGGCATGTGACCTTTTGGAAGACAGTGTACAGAAAACAGGTTTAAAGGCAGCGATTGAGGGAGCCAAGGTAATTCTTGCAGACGAGGCGCAACT
>NZ_JAWYAJ010000574.1:0-1722 GCF_034124845.1 Robinsoniella sp. | reverse complement strand
GAACAACTCTCTGCAAACTTCATTTTTTGTGTACCGCCACGCCAATGCCGTTCCATAGATTCCCCATGCCTGCCCCCTTGCCCAGGCAGAATCGTCCCGATACCCCTGAGCCGTAACCCCACGTAACGGCTCTCCTGTCCTGGGATTAAAAAAATAAGTGTGGTAGGTAGAATGATCTTCCCGCACCAGATTACGGATGCTGGTCCGGGTATGCCGTATGGCAATGTCTCTGTACTTTTCATCCCCGGTTACATAAGAAGCCCAATACAGCAGCGGCAGATTCAGCAGACAGTCTATAATCAGACGGTAATTATCCTCTGCCCCTAACGCTCCCCACGCCTGAAGGAACTCTCCTTTTTCCTGAAAGCGGCTGATCAGCTGGTCTGCCGCCAGGATTGCCGCCTCTTTTGCCCGCTGATTTCCCGTAAGCTGATAAGCTGCTACACAGGAAGGCGTATATAAAAATCCCATATCATGATGATCCACATCTGTTTTCTGTTTTATCCTATTATAAAAGCTCTCTACCTGAACCTCCGCCGATGTTCGGAACCGTTCCTCTCCCGACAGTTCATAGGCAAGCCAGTATGTTCCGGTACAGAATCCCGTTGTCCATTCTGTATTTTCTGTTGCCGGGTAAAACATATGCTCACTATTGGAACCAGGAAATTGGTAGGTAAAATTCCCCAGATTTTCTCTCAGAACCGATACTGCCCGGGCAGCTGCTCTTTGTAATTTTTCCTTGTCCATAAATGCTCTCCTGCTGTTTTCCAAAAAGGCTGCCCTTTATTTTGTAACTTTGACATAATTATCGTATGCCGTCTGCTGGATTTCAATTGCCTTTTCAATATTCCTGTCCTTTAGTTCCTGTATAAAGGCATCGTATTCATCCTCAATATTGCTGGACCCCAGAATCCAGCTCTGGAGCTTCTCATAGACGATTGGCTGGATGCCCGACATAATGCTCTTATATTCATCCATATTATCCGTACTCAGCTTCAGTTCAGGAAGTTTTGGTGCAAGAAACCACTCATCGTGTGAATCATACAGCTTGTTTGCCGCTTTCCCTGCATCATTCATGGTTGCATACTCGTAATCTGCAGCCTGAATATAACCGGCACGGTATTGCGAACCCAGGGATCGCAGATATTCCACCGGCGCCAGTCCGGATTTGAACACTTCCTCGGTAAAAGCTTTCCCGCCGTTGTCATCCACGGTATATGTCTTGCCCTCAACTCCCCAGTTCATTAAATCCGAACCTTCCTCGGTAAACATGAAATCCATGAACTCAATGACACTCTCCGGATCCTTGCACTGTGAAGAAATGCCCCATCCGCACTCAGCGTAACGGTAATCCCGTTCTTTCACATTTCCGTTCTGGTCTTTTAGGGGTGCAATTGCCACCATCTGAAATCCCGGAATTTCTTCTCCCAAAGAATCGTTGTAACTGCCTGTACTTACCCAGTCATGGGTAAATCCTCCCGTGTTATTGCTGAGCAGGGTATCTCTTGCGGACATGCCCCTTGTAAAAATCTCCGGATCAATCAGTCCCTCTTTATACCACTGGGCAAGATTTTTTACCGCCAATTTATAATTTTCCGTCAATGGTTCAAAGGTTATTTTCCCATCCCTTGTATAGAATGTTGAACTGGAATCACACAGAGCTAGATTTTCACCCATCTCTGTCTCAGCGGTAGCCGAGCGGTCAAACAGCGGAATCTCGTC
>NZ_JAWYAJ010000573.1:3854-17196 GCF_034124845.1 Robinsoniella sp. | reverse complement strand
GTGGGTCATGCTTAACAGGTCATCCATCATAACGTCTCCTTCTGGTCAGTCGGATTCACCATACTGTACAGCTGTATATCCAACTCAATAATTTTTCGATAGATTTTAATTACTTCTTTTACATTTCTGGCACGCATCATCAGAACCATATCCAGATGGTAGGGTATCGTATCTAATATAGTCTGGTTTGTTTCATTTACCACACCCTCACATAGATGAAAATACACATCGTTATATTCACCAAATACATGAATCATGTTTTCCACCAAATTGATCATTTCCTTGTTTCCGTATGATTCTAACAGAATTTTGTGAAACAGGTTGTCCAGTTCCTGTGGAAAAATCCCATTATCACACATGGTCATCATCTGTTTTGCAATGTGTTCCAATTGATACAGCACATCTTCTGATATCACCGGGGTAATTTTTTTTAACATATACTCTTCCAGAACAGTTTTGATCTCAAACTGTTCAAAGAAATTTCGTTTCTGGATTTTAAACATCATGGATTTGTCTGAGACTTCACCAATCACAAAGGAACCTCTTCCGGCCTCCACACTTAACAGTCCCTGATTTTCCAGTTCGCGGATTGCTTCCCGTACCGATGAGCGGCTCACTCCCCACATCATCGCCAATTCCCGCTCACTTGGAAGTTTCTGACCTATACCGATTTTATTTTCTGTTATGTATTCACATATGCTGTCGGCAATTCTTGCATATAACAATCTCGTCGAACCTAATTGTGCGATATTTGTCTTTAATTTAGCCACACTCCATACTCCTTTACTAATCTTATTATGACAATCATAACTTTATTCCCGCGGGCAACGAGCCAAACGGACACGCTGGCGCGTCCATTTAGCGACTGCCGCGAGGTCAAATGCCCCGTTGCCTGCAGCGGGGTCTTTGACTTTTCTTAGATTCATTATATAAGAACTGCCATCGCTATTCAACCAAAACCACCTGCAGACTGCAGGTATTTACCAATATAATCCGATATCTCCCCAAATTCCGGAAGGCAGAGGTTTTGTGATCATTTCCCGTTCTCTCCAATTATAGACCCGCTCCCTGCGGCAGTGATTTAATGCTGCAGTAGAATAGGGCCATTCATCAATTACCGGCTCCGGATAATCCCTTTCCGGATATTGCAGATCTAATGCTCTGTTGATCAAAAGATTTGAAACTCTTACTTCCAGAGCATTAATTCCCTCTTTCAGGTATTCCAAAATATCAATTCGATAGGGATGTTTTATAATCACTCCCGCTTCCAGCCCGTTTACAAAAATACCTGCTGCTTCACCGATATGCTCAAAGTACAGCTCTGCCACACCAATTTTCTGCATCTGCTTCCATTCTTCTTTCCCTATATTCATTTCTTTTCGGTAGATACCCTCCCCGGAATAGAAGCGCAGGCTTTCTTCCTTTTCCCAGCTGTCAAGTTTTTGATAGTCTTTTTGGAAACTAAGGCTGTCTACAGAAAATTTCCAGTCTTTTGACAGATCCAGCTGCCATTCTTTTTTATCATCCTTGCTAAACGTCATCTTCTCTTCCATTTCATCAGAAAATACAAAGATCAATGACTGGTAAGCTTCCATTTTCAGCTCTACCACCGTATCATCCCCATCCTGCTGTCTGCTTTCAATGTTTTTTTCCTGTCCGTCCATAGGGTCAAATACATAAAAGTTATTCTTCTGTGCTGAAAATCTGATCTTTTCTTTTTTATCCTCCAGGCTGATATTGGATAGAAAATAAATATCTGTACCACCATCTTGCTGATGCACATATCCGATTTCTTCCTTATTATTATAGATCTTTACATCAGGGATGAAATGATGGTTCAACTCAATGATTAATCCGTCATCACTTTTCTCCGTAATAATGAGCTGCCCGGCTTCCTGCATTTCGTTCATTATGTGCTGTATCTTCTGCGTGTTTTCCGAATACGAAAGTAATCCGCAGGATCTTGTTGGCGCTGAACCTTTGCAGATGATTTTTTTACCGCTCTGTGCAAATTCCTGCAGCTTATAAGCTGTCTGCAGGGGGATCCGCTCACACTCCAGAAGCACCAGGGCCTCGTAATCGTATTCTCTCCAGCGCTCTGCCACATCGTCATTTATATAGTCGAACCAGAATCCTTCTTTGTGAATTCTGTCTACGGTTCTGGTGGTCATACGCTCCTCCAGTTTCATGCACATATGGATATCCGATAATGGATTTTCTGCCCAGATATCAGACTGTGGCAGATATACCGCCAATTTCACTTTCGTTTTCCCCCTGCGCAGAAAATCACATACCCGGTTTATGTATACACTCAGAGGTTTGTAATATTTCCACCAGGTATTCGTATGGTTGATTTGGGATGAGGCATAAAAAGGCCACCCCAGTTCCTTTTCATTTTCCGGGCTGTATGAATATCCGTGGTTTACAATCTGGTTCATACCGTCTAAAAAAATGCTGTCCGCAGCCGCTTTGATATTTTCAAGAGTAACTACAAATCTGGGAAACCGAAGCCAGGTAAACGATTCGTTGGATATAATTTCTTTTCCATATACATGTCCTGCCGAAGATGCCAGCTTTCGGTGAACTGTATTGACTTCGTACCGGTCAAAAGCAGAAAAAGTTTCCCCCTCCGGTATATCGGCAGCACCATATGCCTGCAAGATATCACCCCAGGTACCGTGTGCCTGGATTCTGGAAAGAGATCCTTTTTCGTGACACCATTGTGTCATCTCCCGAAAAAAGTTCTCAACCGTTAATTCTGCCATGGTCTTTTGAAAATCATACCGGACCAGATCGGTCATTCCCTGTACCTCTCCCCAAAGTGCATATACCAGCGGGCGCAGCTCATAGCCTCTTCTTTTTCGGAATTCCCCGTAGATAATATCCGTCCAGTTGTGTCCGAACACTTCGATAGAGTCACAGAAAAAGGACTGAATCTTCCCTCTGCCTACCGCATTTACAATGGGATCTCCTCCATGTTCAAAAAACAGTCTGGCGGAATCTTTCCGGTTGTGATCAATAATCAGTCCGTCTCCTCCCGGAAGAGGCTTTAATACGGTTTGACGTTTATCACTGGATACAAGCACAACGATTTTATAATTTCCTTCCGGCACATATACTTTTTCCAGCTGCTTTCCCCATGGCCACTCAAACAGAGGCTTATCCGTCACTTTATCGGTGATATCCACAATGGTCTCCGGCACCATCCGGCTGTCTTCCATGCGCCCCATAATACAGGCTGCCGCTTCCCCATACAGCCTGGTGGTAAAATCATAGGTAAATTCACAAGGCCCTTTTACATCAATGGTATACGGAATCACGGTTGGACCGCTCAACTCTACCGGTACAAAAGGTCCGCCAAAGGGCCAGGATGAGCCAAGGGTAAGGTCAAATTTCATATTTCTTTTATTGGCTTCCTCACAAGCAAAACGTATCATTTCAAGAAATCCGGGTGATAAATAAAAATTATTTTTTACGCCGTTTTCTTTATCATCCGCTGCAACCGGATAGAGTATCTGAAGTTCTACACCGCCCATCTGGGCTTCTTTCATAAAATCCAGTTCCCGGATCAATTCATCCTTTTTCACTGCACATCCGTACCACCACCATCTGGTACAGCCTCTCGTATCTTCTCTGGGATGCAATATCTGATGTACCACGTCTGCTCTTTTTTTTAACCCCATAATAGCCTCCCTTAAATTATTCTTTCACCGCTCCTGCCGTCATTCCTTCCACGATAAACTTCTGCATGCCGGCAAACATTATTGCTGTAGGCAGAAGTGCCATTACACCTCCTGCCATCAAAGCTCCCCACTGCACGCTGTATTTACCGATCAGAGACTTTAATCCCACCGGGATCGTCCACATATCCGGAGTACTGATGAAAATAGTTCCTGCAATTAATTCATTCCAAGCACCGATAAATGCAAAAACGAAAACGGAAACGATACCCGGAAACATGATGGGAAGTACAATTTTAACCAGAGATTTCATCTTTGTACAGCCATCAACCCTGGCTGCTTCTTCCAGCGTCACCGGTATTCTTTCGAAAAAGCTTCGCATCGTCACTACACAAAAAGGCACGTTTACAATTACATAGTAGATAAATAATCCCACATGGGTATTGATCAACCCAATCTTAGAAAAGATTAAGTAAAGGGGGATGATTACCAGTATGCCGGGGATCATCTGTGTAACCAGAAAAAACAGCACCATCACGCCTTTTCCTTTAAATTTATATCTTGCCAGAGAATACCCGCCTAATATTGACAGCATGGTTACCACTAAGGCAGATGAAGTAGAAACAATTACGCTATTCTGCAATAGCGATCCATAGTCGAACATTTCGAATAATCCGGTATAATTATCAGTGGTAAAGGTGTGTGGAAAATAAGTGATATTATGCATGTCAATAATTTCGCCATTAGTCTTAAAGGACGTGATCGTCATCCAATAAATGGGAAGTACCACAAGTGCTAGGAAAAATGCTAAAATTAAAAATCTTCCAACGCCTAATGCTTTTCTTTTTCCTGTTCTCTTCATTAAAAATCACCTGCCTTATTGTAATTTGTAGCGCGCAGAAAAATAACTGCAAAGACGCCCAGTACAACCATAAGCAATACCCCGATTGCTGCTGCAAAACCAAAGTCATAGGTTCCAAATGCTTTGGAATACATATATGCTGGCAGGGTCTGGGATGTATTGGCAGGTCCACCATTGGTAATGATCACAACCAGATCAAAGGAATTAAAGATCCAGATGGTTCGAAGCAGGATTGTGGTAATAATGGTTGGTTTTATGTACGGCAGTGTGATCTGGAAGTATTTCCTTATTGCTCCGCATCCATCTACATCAGCCGCCTCATAAACGTCAGCCGGTATGGACTGCAATGCTGCTAAAATCATAATTGCAAAAAATGGAATTCCCATCCAGATCATAGCCATGATAATAACCGCCAGGGATACTCCGGGTGTCCCAAGCCAGGCAATGGATTCCTTAATAATTCCAAGGTTCAGCAGAATATCATTCACCACACCGTATTCACCGTTAAAAGACCAGCGGAACATTAATCCAATTACGAATCCTGAAAATGCCCATGGAAGAAATACAATTGACTGATATAATCCTCTTCCCCGAAACTGTTTTTTCAAAGCCATTGCCAGAATCATTCCTAACAGAAACTGCCCCGCCACGGAGATTACTACGTAGATCAAGGTATTCTTCACGATCATAAACGTATCGGCATCATCAAAGAGCTTCTTAAAATTTTCTATACCATTAAAAGCAGCTTTTCCGGATCCGGTCAGCTTATAATCCTGAAACGCCATAACAAAACTGTTAATCAGGGGATACCCGAACATAACCAGAAGCAGGAGAAATACCGGCAAAATGAACAGGTATGGCTCCAGTTTGGTCCTGGTCCTGTTTCCAATGACGACTCTTTGCCCTGACTTCATATGCATCCGCCAGAAAATTGCGGCACATACAACTACAACTATAATGAGAAATGCTATTAATACTCCCATCTTATCTCCCTTCCATTCAATCCATTTGATTCACAAAGGGGACGGCTTAACCGTCCCCTCCGCCCAGGGCCGCCCGGCGCAAATACGCCACTATATAGCACCCGCTATCTGTACGCCCCAAGGCTCTACTGTAATGTTCTTGGGCTCTCTATGGTAGATCCTTCATTTGCAGCCAGATAATCCTTCATTCTCTTTGTTAACTCATTGGATATGTTGTTTAACACATCTTCTGCAGACTGTTTGCCCAACAAATATTTCTGCATTTCTGCGTGGAATGTATCCTGATGTAAATCGGTATAGTTAAATGGTCCGTACATTGGAGGTACCATGAAATCGGGATCGTTTAACTGGTTTAAAAATGCCGCATATGGTCCGTCTTCTCCGTAAGTCGGATCTTTGGAAGCTTCTTTTTTGATAGGAATCAGGCCGCCCATCTTACAATACTCAATATTATTTTCCGGTTTTACAAGGTAGTCCATTAACAGCAGCGCTTCCTCGGGATGTTCAGACTGTGCGGAAATCGTATAGGAATAAGGACTGCTGGAGGTATTCAACAGCTTATGATCAACTGTAGATACCGGCATTGGCAGTACACCCCACTGTTCTGGTTTCATATTGATTTCACATGCTACGGCTACTTCAGAGTCATTGGAAATCGTACCGGTTAACCCTCCGGTAAAGTTATCCACCATTTCTACAAATCCCCAGTTAATGGAATCTTCCGGTACATAGCCATCTTTGTATATGGCACACCATTTTTCGAATGCCTCTACACATTCCGGTTTATTTAACAGGCAGTTTCCTTCTTCATCATATACATAACCTCCGGTAAATGTCTGTAAATATGCTAACAATGGATCGAATGCCCCTCTTGCACCCCGGAAAGAATTTCCATATCTCTTCTGTTCCTTATTGGTCAGAGCCTTGATCAGATCAAAGTATGCATCGTAAGTCCAGTCGTCCCCTGTAGGAATCTCATATCCAATTTCCTCTACCCAGTCCTTACGGTAGAAAATACCTTTTACCATAAATCCATCGGGAATTGTATAAATGTGGCCATAGTTTTCTTTTTCATTTACCCAGTTGCTTTTACTGATAATATCAACAAATTCATCCTTATGTTCCTCTGCATAATCATCAATGGGAAGTACCCAGTTGGATTCCGTAAACTGTCCCAGCCACAGCGGATGGGTAGTCATAACATCCGGGAGCTGTCCTGATGTGCCAAGTACCGTCAGTTTATTTGCCGCATCATCCCATGGAACACTCTCATAAGCCACGGTAATTCCGGTTTCGCCTTTGAATTTTTCAAAAACACCTTCATAATATGCCTGCCGCTGAGGACTGGGGTTTACATCAATAAACCGCAAAGATACATCAGACTTTTGCGTGCCCTCTGCAGCCTTACTATCCCCGGACCCCTCTGTCTTTTCCGCCTCTGCAGCCTTATCGGCAGCTGTACCACCTGTTTTCTGATTCGATCCGCCACATCCGGAGATCATACCCATAACCATAGTTGCCGCTAACAAAACCGCTATAATTCTCTTTTTCATAATTCTTACCTTCTCCTTTTACTTTTTATAAAAATCATGTCCCCAAAACACAATTTTCACTGCCTTCACACATCTTCTTTAAAACAAATAACCCTCCTTCCTTTATTTTTGCCGTTCACTCTAATTGGTTTGACTGGTCTGACCAGTTGATATGCATATTATATTATTCTACAGGTATTTTGTCAATGTAATTTTACATATTTTTACTTTTTTATCTTTCAATTCACCTTTATTATTTTTAAATCTGACAACTTTGTAGATACACATTTGTTTTTTATTAATTCAATTTATTCATTTGTGTACTTTTCAGCATACAATTTAAGTTATTTTTACGGATAAAAGTACAATAAATTTATCTTATTGACTTTCCACCTTATCTTCTATATACTGGCAATATCACACTCTTCTTTGCACGTTCTCTAATCTGGATACTGGGATGCCGGTACTATTTTGCCTGCGGGCATTTCATCCTGAAAGGAGATACCGAATATGAGCAGCAAATACAAGAACAGCAAGCGCTGTTATCTGATTGATCATCATTCCCCCCAACCACCTGTTGTTACTTTAGACCAACTGAATATTAAAGAATATGAGCGTTTTTTTGATACCGCGCATATTGACTCCCTTATGGTTTACTGCAAAGACCACTGGGGTGTTACTTATTATGACAGTAATGTAGAGGGCGCACAGAAGCATCAGGGAGTAAAGACTGACTGGATACAGGAGGTCAGCACGGTTTTAAAGAAAAAAGACATAGAATTTATTGCCTATTACTGCATTGAATATGACGAAGGCGCTGCAAGGCGTTTTCCCCAATGGCGGGCAAGAAAACCGGATGGAACTCCACTGATCCGGGAAGACGAGTTTGCAAGATGGAGTTTATGCTGTTACCAGACCGATTACCGGGAATACTGTCTGTCCCAGATGGAGGAAATTGTACGGAATTATAGCCCGGATGCTTTATTTATGGATATTTTTGGCGCTTCGCTCTGTTATTGTGATAAATGCAGGGATAAATTTTACGCTGCATATGGCTATGCCCTGCCGGCTGATCAGGAAGACATCCGCCAGCATATGTCAGATATCGTTGAATTCCTGGACGAAAATTCCAGAGAGTTTTTGCTGGATGTGAAGCAGCGTCTGAAAGCGGTGGATCCCGGGTTGGCAATTACGGTTAATTTTTCCTGCCACTATCCGAAATCCGTAAGAGATCTGCTAGATTATCAGTTTTCCGAACCCCTTTTAAAGGACAACTGGTTTTCGTCAGCCTATGCCAGAGATACTGCCGTCGGACAGTATCCCATCCTGGTTCCCGGAGAAGCCTCTCAGGTATATAACTACGATACGGTTTCCCAATATATGTGTGACTTAAGCTCCATTGCAGCCCAGGGATGCCGGGTTGGCATGTACAGCGGCTCCCAGCATGCCGACGGTACTTTGGACATGGAAGAGGCAAACCGGCTTGGCACCGTTTTCACCGCGCTGGAAGAAATGGAGCCCTATTTAACCGGCCGTACACCGGTTAAATCCATTGGCATACTGCAAAGCGACCGTTCAAAATCAATCAACATGCAGCAACTCAGTCCAGATGCCATTTTACGCATGAAGCGACACAATCCTCACTTAAATGCCATACTTGGTGCCATGCAGCTGTGTGAATATGCAAAAATTCCCTATAACATTCTTCCGGAGGGAAGTCTCACAAAATCCCTTCTGGCTCAATATGATATGCTGCTGCTGCCGGAAGTCTACGTCATACAGCCGGAGATGGTATTCATGCTGGAGGATTACGTGGCTACCGGCGGCTGCCTGATCTCCTCGGGCCAGACAGGGTTATGGAATGCCGATTCCACACTGCGGGAGCAGTCGACTTTACACAGGCTGCTGGGCTGCGGTCCTGCAAAAATTAATGGGAAATTTGCTTCTAACCGCTGGGCTGCTTACCTGCGCCCTGTTTTATCCCAATCCTTCACCGGGCTTCTTTCCTGCACCACCCCTCCGGTAAGCGAATACTTTATGGAAACAGAACCACTTGCAATAAGTAGCGGCACAGGTGCCGATCCCACTGTTTCGGCAATGCTGTATTTTAACCTTCCCTGTGTGGCATGCAATTTTGATCACTGGGTAAACTGGTGGAGTCCTCCACCCGGCGAAAAAACAAATTTTCCGGCACTCCTTCACCGGCATTTTAAGAAGGGCTATGTATTTTATCTGGCATTTGACTTTTTTACGATGGCTGGTACGGAAAAATATAATTACACAAATGATCTATTTGCCGATCTTCTGGTAAAATCCGGCATACAGCCGCCTCTGCGCCACAGGACAGATACGCCTGATATGATCCGGACAGCATTTTTTGAAACGGAAACAGCGTATATCATACACCAGATTTCCATGCTGCCCAAGCGCTTCCACGGAGACACACCACCCATTCCGGCAGGTGAGATCCTGTTTCAAATTCCCGTGGCTAGTGCTAAACTGGTGTATCCATCACAGCAGCGTCTGGATTTGTCAGAAAACGGAACCTGTGCGGCACTGCCGCCCCTTACTCTGCAGCAGATTATCTGGTGTGAAAAGAAATAATAAAAAACGGAAGGTATGCCGCCCATATTTATTCCATCTGCGGTAGGATGTATGAACGAAATAATAAAAAACAGATGACGCTGTCGTATAATCGGCAGTGCCATCTGTTTTTTACTTCTGTCTGTGTGTTAATTCACCTATTTAATTTTTAAATTCCCATCTCTTCTTTCACCTGTTTAAAACATTTCAAAACAAAATCAAGATCTTCCTTGCTATGCGCTGCTGATACCTGGGTGCGGATTCTGGCTTTCCCTTTTGGGACTACCGGATAGGAAAAACCTACTACATATACGCCAAGTTCCAGCATACGCTCTGCTGCCCGTGCCGCTATAACTGCATCATAGAACATGACGGCTACAATAGGATGAGTGCTTTCTACGATATCAAAGCCCATTTTCTTCATTTCTTCCCGAAAATATGCCGTATTTTTATGCAGCTTTTCTCTGTGCTCCCCTTTTTCTTTTAACAGTTCAAATGTCTTGATTGCCCCACAGGTAATTGACGGAGCAAGCGTATTGGAGAACAGATACGGTCTGCTTTTTTGGCGCAGTAAATCAATAATTTCCTGCTTTGCACTGGTGTATCCGCCACTGGCACCGCCCAACGCTTTGCCAAGTGTTCCTGTTATGATATCTACCCTGTCAGTAACTCCACAGTATTCCGGTGTTCCGGCACCGGTGTCTCCCATAAATCCTACCGCATGACTGTCATCTACCATAACCAAAGCATCGTATTTATCAGCAAGATCACAGATAGATTTTAAATCTGCAATAATACCATCCATCGAAAATACGCCATCGGTTGCAATTAACTTAATCCGCATTCCCTGTGCTTCCTGCAGGCAGCGTTCCAAATCAGCCATGTCATTATTGTTATAACGGAATTTCTTAGCTTTACACAAACGAACGCCGTCAATAATGCTGGCATGATTTAAGCTGTCACTGATTATCGCATCCTGATCCGTCAATAACGTTTCAAATAATCCTCCATTTGCATCAAAACAGGATGAGTATAATATGGTATCATCCATATGGAGAAATTCAGCAATGGACTTCTCCAGATCCTTGTGTATTCTCTGTGTGCCGCAGATAAACCGCACGGAAGATAACCCGTAGCCCCAACTGTCGTAACTGCTTTTTGCAGCTTGGATTATTTCACTATTATCCGCCAGACCCAGATAATTATTGGAGCACATATTTATAACGTTCTTCACCTTGTCTGTATCAATATGTCCTTTTTGAGGTGTTACGATCACTCTTTCACTTTTGTATGTACCATCATTTTTTATTTCCTGTAATGTATCCTGAAAAATCTGATATGCTGCTTTCATCTCACATTTCCTCCGTTTCTGCATCTGTCCAATCTAAAACAACTTTTCCGCAATTTCCGCTGTTCATGATTTCAAATCCTTTTTCAAAATCCCGGAACTTGAATTTGTGGGTTAAAATTTTATCCAGCTTCAGCCCGCTTTGCAGCATGGACATCATTTTGTACCAGGTCTCAAACATCTCTCTACCATAGACACCTTTGATATCCAGACATTTGAATACTACCTTGTTCCAGTCAATCAGTGTCTTATCACTCTGGATTCCAAGCATTGCAACTCTGCCGCCATTATACAGGTTATCCAGCATCATGTTAAATGCAGAGCCATTCCCGGACATCTCCAGTCCAATATCAAAACCTTCACAGATACCCAGGTGTTTCATCACTTCCTTGATATCCTCTTTCGCCACATTAACCGGATAGACATATTCATCACATATTTCTTTCACCAGGTTCAGCCGGTAATCATTTATGTCGGTAATTACCACATGTTTTGCACCTACATGTCTGCACACTGCAGCTGCCATAATGCCGATCGGACCTGCTCCCGTAATCAGTACATCCTCACCTACCAGATTAAAGGTAAGCGCAGTGTGGACTGCATTGCCCAGGGGATCAAATGAGGAGCACAGTTCTTCCCGGATACCTTTCTCACATTTCACTACATTTGTTGCAGGAATAACCAGATACTGTGCAAAAGCACCGGAACGATTCACTCCCACTCCCTGTGTCTGTTTGCATAAATGCCATCTGCCTGCTTTGCAGTGCCGGCAGGATCCGCAGACTATGTGCCCTTCTCCCGACACAATATCCCCAAGCTTAAACCCGGTCACTTCATCCCCCAGCTCTGCCACCTCGCCCACAAACTCGTGTCCGATGGTCAGTGGCGGTATAATCGTCTCCTGGGACCATTTATCCCAGTTGTAAATGTGCAGATCCGTTCCGCAGATGGATGTATAATGGATTTTAATCTTTACATCTGCTCTGCCCACTGACGGTACCCCAACTTTCTTCAAAACAAGCCCCGGCCCCCTGGTTTCTTTTACAAGTGCATACATTTCTTTCTGCATACGTTCCCTCCTAAGAAGATATTTGTCTTTCTATCACGCACATATTTCCATTTTATGTCTTTCTCTCAAATACAAAATAGCATATTCTGTTCAAAAAATCAATAGCATTTTTGAAAAATTAAAATAAAACTTTTTATTCCCTATCTAATGGGATATAATATATTTTTAACAGATATAAAATTGGAGGTAGTATAAATGGAAACCTATAAACAAGTGCTCAAAGATGAAATCCCCGCATTCCGTGCTGATGGCCATGCATTTTTAAATGGTGAAATAACACGGATGGAATTCAAAGGAAAGTCAGGCGGAATGGGCTGCTATGCCCAAAAAGAAAATGGTAAATTTATGATCAGGCTCAGAACCCCATCCGGAGTAATCAGCCATGAACATTTTAAACTTATACTGCATTATGCAGATCAATATAAACTTGACAAAATACATCTTACAACCAGACAGGCCATTCAGCTCCATGACCTATCCCTGGATGACGTATGCGATATAATGGAAGATGCCATTAACCACGGCCTTTTTACCAGAGGCGGCGGCGGAAATTTTCCTCGTAATGTGGCCCTTTCCCCTCTAGCAGGCGTGCAGAAGGATGAAGCCTTTGATGTGACGCCTTATGCATTGCAGACAGGAAGCTATTTTACCATAAATGCCCCCCACTACCAGCTCCCCCGTAAATTAAAAGCAGCTTTCTCATCCGGTACCGACGATACCGCCTGTGAAACTTTAACCGATATTGGTTTTATGGCAGTGGAAGACAATAAAAAACCCATGTTCCGCGTCTGGCTGGCAGGCGGTCTGGGCGGCGGCCCGGCAGTGGGAATACCATACGATGAACTGGTTCCGCCGGAAGATGTGATGTATCACATCGAAGCAATCACACAGTTGTTTAAAGCTGAGGGCGATTACCAGAATAAATCCAAAGCCCGTATCCGCTTTATTCCAAGACGAATGGGTGTGGAAAATTTCCTGAAAACCTACAAGGAATATCTGGCAGAAATAAAAGAAAAAGTAAAATTTGATGAGCTGAAAGCAGAATTATCTAAAGAAATTTCCTGGACACCGGAAATTTCTCCGTCTAATATCTGTATTCCCCAAAAACAGGCGGGACGCTACACCGTGATTCTTCATCCACTCTGCGGGCAGCTGGAAAAAAATGATCTGCTGGAATTGGACAGCCTTTTGGAAAAATGCCCGGATGCCGAACTTCGGCTGAGCATGAATGAAGAATTATATGTGCGCAATCTGGATAAATCCAATGCCCAAACATTCATACAAT
>NZ_JAWYAJ010000573.1:0-3844 GCF_034124845.1 Robinsoniella sp. | reverse complement strand
CCAAAATACAAATGAGCGTGAGCTGTGTGGGAACTCCAACCTGCCAGATCGGTATCATGCAAAGCCAGACTCTGTGTCATGGAATCCTTAAGGAACTGAAAGATGCGGGTATAAGTGAAGACGTACTTCCATCCGTTCATATCAGCGGCTGTCCCAACAGCTGTTCCA
This sequence comes from Robinsoniella sp., assembly GCF_034124845.1. Lineage (NCBI taxonomy): Bacteria > Bacillati > Bacillota > Clostridia > Lachnospirales > Lachnospiraceae > Robinsoniella > Robinsoniella sp. The sequence continues at coordinate 3,676 of NZ_JAWYAJ010000573.1, read as the reverse complement.
GACACCAAATGGCGCAGATTGGATTCGCCGGCAGAAAGAAACGTGTCAATGATAAAGTTGTAGATGCATTTGAAATCCAGGTAAATGGCAGGATTGGAGCAGATCTTACGGAAATGGGTGATATTCTTGGCATCATGGCTGCATCCGCTATCCCGGAATTCATGGCTGAACTGGCTAAAAATCTTCTTACGGAACAGAAGACTTTTACTGAATTTTATGAGTCAGACCGGGAAGCATTTATGGAATTGGCTGGGAGATATTTTATTTAATTAATTTACATCCTGAAAATTCGTTGATACAAGGCTGGTTTTTTCAGCATGTTGGGCCCCTGGGCTGCGGCATGCCGGACGCTATTGGCGTAATCTTTTACGCATAAACTGTCGCAAAATATGGAGCTCACGGATAAAGAAAATTACCCGTAAGCTCCATTTTTTTCATAATAAATTGAAAAAGAATCACATCAATAAAAATTTAAATTTTAATTACACCCTTAACGATATCCGCCTTATTTTCCACACTCTGCTCCAGCGCAGCTGCGATATCATCCAGGTCAAAAATATTGGTAACGATGTCTTTGATTTTTATCTTGCCCTGTGCCACGGCATCAATTGCCATAGGATATATATTACGATATCGGAAGACAGTCTTAAATGTCAGCTCTTTGTCTAATGCCGTACTAACGGGCAGGGTCAGCTTACCGGAAGCACTGTATCCAACCAGAACAATGGTGGAACCTTTTTTTGCCATCCCTATCAGCTGTGTGGTTGTAATCTCAGTTCCGGCTGTTTCAATGGATAAATCACAACCGGCGCCATTGGTTAATTCCATGATTTTAGCAACGGCATCTTCCTCTCTTCCGTTTATGATTCCATCTGCACCTAATTCCAACGCCTTTTGCAGCCTCTTTTCCATTACGTCTACTACGTACACTCTGGAAACTCCCATTGCTTTCAACGCCATCATACTGACCAGTCCAATGCAGCCCGCTCCGGTAACTACAGCAGTCTGTCCAATCCCGGCACCTCCCTGTATCGCTGCATGCATTCCTACTGCCAGCGGCTCAATCAGGGCAGCCTCCATCGTACTCATATTGTCCGGAATCGGAAAACAGAGTCCGGCATCATGCGCAACATATTCCTGAAAAACCCCATCCACAGGAGGTGTCGCAAAGAATACCACATCCTTACATAGATTATATCTGCCGCTCTTGCAAAATTCACAGTTACTGCAGGTCTTACCAGGCTCCAGCGCAACTCGGTCCCCAACCTTTAAATTCCTTACATTGCTTCCGGTCTCTACGACAATTCCACCTGCTTCATGCCCAAGCACAAACGGCGGTTCCACAACAAAGTTCCCGATTCTTCCTGCTTCGTAATAATGCAGATCGGAACCACAGATTCCTACATATTCTACCTTAACCAATACCTCATTTTCTGCAGGCACTGGAATCGGACGGTTTGTTAATTCTACTTTACGGATACCTGTCATAACTGCTGTTTTCATTATACCTTCCATCTTATATCCTCCCCGGGACTTGTTTCGAATTCATTCTATTGATCTTGATCTGGAGACATGCTCCCAAATCTGAACTAAAAGGATTCCTCCACTTGTTTTGCTAATTGATCTACATCTTCTTTTGATACGATAAAAAATTGATTCCCATTTATTTCAGCCAGATAATAATCATCATTATAAGTTTTAAAAGCTACGGTTATATCAGGTGCGTTTTCCATATTTCTCTGGAAATCAATCTGTAATACCGGCGATTCCTCTTTTCCTTCAGATGCATTTTCACCCTCCGGCTCGCCCTTCACGATGATTCCCATCAATGCCTGATACAGCGTGGAGAATGCTTTTTCATCCACTTCTTTTTTATCAAAAGCATACTTTTTCTGCACAGCATTCACATCTATCACATGTGTGCTCTCACCCATATTAATTTCTACCGTATCCACCGTTTTATAGTCCACAAGACAGCAGATTTTTAATATATAATCATAGGGATTAACCATCAGAACAGGATCTGCGGCACTGGAAGAAATCTTATAAATTGTTTCAAATCCTTCAATCTGAGCATAATAATTGCCCTGTTCATCTTTTTTGCCAAATTTAATCAGACATGTAGTGTTGGGATCGGCATCTGCAGTGTCCGCCTCTGATTTTATATCATAGTAGTCTATTGCTATACTGGCTGACGGTTCTGACAGACCTGTGTCTTCCCCCTCTTTTATCTCAATGGCGCTGCCAAATTTCCACGCCGCAAGAGCATTATATAAGTTGAACATTTCTTCTGTATCCACCATTACCAGTGATTGATAGGGTGTAATAATATCCCAATACGCAAAATTGCTTTTATAATCCTGTGGAGCATAGGTAATTTCAAATACATCCTGTCCACCCACCGCAATCGCAACACGTCTGACCTCATTAGCGGTAAACTCCGGTTTTTCTGTTCTGATCAGTTCCTTTTTCGCTGCAGGTGCTTCCGATTCCGTCGCTAGTTCTTTTGATTCCGTCACTGACACTTCCGATTCCGTCACTGATCCTTCTGATTCCGTCACTGACACTTCCGCTTCCGTCACTGATCCTTCTGCTTCCATCGCTGGTGCTTTTGCAGTCACGGACTGCCCTTCATTTTTACTGACCGCCGAAGTTTGTGATTCCTTTAATCCATTCGACCTGCCGCATCCAAATGTACTCACAACCGCCAATGTCGTTAATAATACGATACCCACGTAATGTCGTTTTCTCATTTTATCCCTCTTTTCTGCTCTTGGGCATGTCAGAAACTACAGCCTTATCAACAATTCTACTGGAGAGCTCTGCATTAGCTGTATGCTTCTGCGGTCTGGCTGGGAAATTCCAACATATAAAGTGAACTCATTGCTGTCCAGCACTCTTCTTCCCTCATCATCTACTGCTTCCAAAGCCGATGCCTGAACCTTCAGCTTTGTTTTTACCGTTTCTTCTGCTGCCAGTGCCACACGCCGGAATGCACACAGGCTATAATTTTTAACAGCCAGCGCAGATTTTGTATCTTTGATATATAGCTGAACGACCTCTTCTACCGCAGTGCCTCCCCGGTTTGTGAGGGTTACTTCCACTTCAAAGTCCTGCTCTTTCTTTGGCATAATGGTAAATCCGGCCTCTTCCACTTCTACATTTCCATAAGTGAGTCCGTATCCAAATGGATACAGCGCATCTTCTTCCATATACCGGTAGGTTCTGTTCTCCATACTGTAATCTTCGAATCCCGGCATATGTTCCAGATCCCGATAGAACGTTACCGGAAGTTTCCCGGATGGGGATATTTTTCCGAATAACAGGTCGGCAATTGCTTCTCCTCCGCCTGCACCAGGATACCATGCCTGCAGAATTGCATCTGCATGTTCATCCGCATAACTTAAATCAATTGCACTTCCAGCCATCAGCACCACAATTGTTGGTTTGCCGATTTCCAGAACTTTTTCGATCAATTCCATCTGCACAGCCGGAAGCTTCAGATCCTCCTTATCCCCGGAACCCACATGATTCCCCTGATCCATCTCTTCCCCTTCCAGCGTTTCATCCAGACCGACTGCCAATATTACCACATCACTGTGTTCGGCAACAATCTGAGCCTCTGATATTCGATCCTGATCCCATGCAAGACCTTCCACTTTACGGTTCCAGAGGC
>NZ_JAWYAJ010000572.1:5600-8790 GCF_034124845.1 Robinsoniella sp. | reverse complement strand
CTGACTTTGCTGCATGATCTTCTCTGCCGGCACCCAGTTCCAGTGAAAAATTAGAGGCACCTCCGATGCCAAGCAGTAAAGCAATTGCAGTGCAGGTAGTGGATAATGGAAAAGCGATGTTCGTTGCGGCATTTCCCAGGACACCCACACCCTGTCCGATAAATATCTGATCCACAATGTTATAAAGTGCCGTAACCAGCATGGAAATAATACAGGGGACAGCGTATCCGGTCAGGAGCCTGGACACCTTGCGATATCCCAGGGGATTATTCGCTTCTTGTGAAATTGACTTCATTTTTTAACCTCCTTTTTCTTTCGTATTATCGTAATGCCTCCAGACAGATGTGATTTATACAATTTCTCAATAGTATTCCCGGAATTTTGCAGTTGAATACAGCAGCCCGCTGCGCGCCCTTCATCCGGGACAAATCTCACAAAAATTGCGCACGCAAATAACCATTTGCGTGCGCAATTAGTATAGAACTAATTCTAATAAAAGTCAAGATGATAATTGGAAGTTTCCTACAAAGGAGGTAACGAGTAATCCAGTGATCAGATCAATAACAGCCATAAGTCTTTGCGATATTTACCATGCGTCTTGCCCGGTCAAAGGAGGCATTTGCCGGGTATTCGCAGCCGGTGGCAAGCATAAAGCCGCCGCCCTTTGCCATTGCATCAATGTTGTTCTTACATTCCAGATCCCATTCCTCATCGGTACCGATAACGGCACTTGCAGGCGTGACGCAGCCAATCAGTGTAACTTTATCGCCGTATTTTGCCTTGCATTCCTGAAAATCTGCGCAATCATCCGGCGGATAGAGGAAAGAGATTGCCGTGGGGTTCATGGTTTCGATCTGGGCGTCAAAATATATTTTCTGCCCGCAGTTGTGAATCATTACCAGGCATCCTCTGTCATGAACCACATCAGCCAGTTCTTTTACCAGATCCCCTTCCATTTCCATCCACATGGTTTTACTCATAATTGCCCCGGATGAGAACAGTGTGTCGAACATAATACCATTTACTCCGGTATCCATAAGCGCGTTGCAGTAATCCTTCAGCGTTTCATTTACTTCTCTTGCTGCATCGTGTACAGCGTCCGGGTCATCATAGAGATCCATATACATATCCTGCTGGTTACGGAGCATGGACAAGGTTCCCAGGGGACCAAAGACAAAGGCAACCACCGGGTATTCCCCATTAGCAGCTTCCACCAGTTTCTTACAGGTATCAATGTGCATCATCATTCGTTTCGAGGTACGGTAATCCACTTTTTTAATCTTGGCATAGTCCTCGATTTCTTTAACGACACAGTTATTGTAGTTAGGATGCGCCGCCTCGTCTTCTGGGTAGACCAGTTCCTGGCCCCAGGCATCACACTCGATGGAGAGGTCAATCAGTGTTACGATACAATCCAGGTCAAATTCTTTCTTTGCTTTTAACAATGCTTCTGCACAGATATCAGCATCGTTGGACCAGTCCTTATAAGATGCGCCGATCAGCCGTCTGGAAGCACCGCTGATGATAGGATAAACCGGTACCCGGTCAGGTTCTTTGTGCTGCAGTGCAGTTACTACACGTTCCATAGAATTCATAAAAATACCCCGCTTTCTATTTTAATCCGGCTCAGGTGCTCTGCACCAGTTAGGCTGGTAACAGTACTTGCCGTTTCATTCTTATGAGCAAAGTATAGAATATTTTAATCTAAAGTTTTAGAAAAAAACATAGAAAATTAGTAAAAAATATGGAATTCATACTGAAACGATAATATATCAAAAAAGGTATAACTTTGGATTATCAAAAAAAATTACTAAAAATCCTGCCTATGGCATGGCCCACAATCATCTCCCCCAGAAATAAGTTATTTTCCCCAATTGCAGCCTCGGAGGTACTGCTTTCGTAAGAAGTTGTGATTTCACCCACGGCGCCCCTCTGGTAAGCCTCAGACCTTGCACCTTCCAGGGCTTCTTCAATAGCGGTTTCCTTAGCGGCATTATAGTCTTTAAAGCCTAAGCATCCGCTTCGTGTGAAAACCTGGTAGCCGGTCAGATCGGAAGAGTCGTAGAGGGGTTTGATCTCAACGGAATAAGAAGCAGATACATTACCCACTACGGCACCCAGAGCATTAGCCACGGCTGCATTTCTGGGAATGACAGCTTTAGTGCCCAGAAGCTTTGCCACGTCTTCTAAGAAGATGTGGATGGGGGCACCAACACCAATCAACGTAGCCTGGGTGCGGAACTGGGTGGAAAAGAAACTGGAAGCTCCGTGGGATACGGCATCTTCGTAGCTTTCTTCAATCAGGCTGTTCAGCATTTCGGGACTTAAGTGTTTATGCTTTGTGTCATTGTGGTCGTTGATCAGAATGCGAACCAGATTGCAGTAAAGTTTCTTTTTTACCAGATGGTATACTTTATCGGTGAGGCGTTCCGATGTTATCTCTACGGAACGGGCAATAAATTCTGCACCCAGTACGGATGCCTTCCGGTCAAAGGGGGTGTAGTCTTTTCGAATATGCATAATATCAGTCGGAGTAAGCCCGGAACGCATCACAATGCCTTCTTGTTCCAGCCGCTTCATACTGAAGTTATACGTGTCCTTTCGGATGGCGGCGGCAGCTTTGGTAAAAATAAGGGGACCATGGGCAAGAGCGGTGCAAAAGTCCAGTTCTTCCTGAGTATAGCTGCTTTTATTTTTGGGTTCTTTCATGAATACAAAGAACTCGTGCAGGAAATGGCTGTGGGGTTTACCGGTGAGGTTTAGTTCTTCCAGTTGTTCCAGCACGCCCGGAAACTGGGAAGAAAGGGTACAAAGGGGGATGACCCGTTCTGTGTCCAGATAGAGGCTGCCGTTTTTATACCGGATAGCGCTGTCGCCTCCCAGACCAAAAGTATCCACATACAGCCCCTTCACAAAGGTTTTGTAGATACCGATCTGAATGCCTTCCCGGACAGTCACCGGTGTATGGTTTTTAACAATGGCAATGTCAGATGTAGTTCCACCCATATCTACGATCAGGGCATTTTCTTCATCGGCAAGCTCCACGCCGCCCATAACACTGGCTGCGGGACCGCATAAAAGCGTTTCCACCGGCCGTGTGGAGGCAAATCCCTGAGACATAAGGGATCCGTCACTTCTTACAATTACGATAGGAAGAGACAGCCCCAGATCTTCCAGAGAGGTTTTGATT
>NZ_JAWYAJ010000572.1:0-5590 GCF_034124845.1 Robinsoniella sp. | reverse complement strand
ATTTAACAGAGCACTGGCACCCCGGCGCAGGACGTTTAAATCGTGGAACAATTCGTAGCCCGTAATGCAAGGGACATCCAGTTCTTCCGTAATGATGCGATGTGCCGTTTTTTCATAAGCAGCTCCATTATATTTCGGGTGGATCTGTACCACGGCAATGCTGTCATAATCACTAAACTGTGTACGGATATCCTGGCGGAACTTTTTCCAGTCCGGCTTATTCTCCGCAGGCAACGAGCAAAGATCACTGCCAACAGCAGGGGGATTGACTTCCGGGCGCAGTGCATCAGCAGGATCCCCATCCATAAAATAGATTTCCCGGGAGGGAGGCAGACCGTAGGATAGATAGGTCTCATCTACTGTCCTTGGATTTACCCCGATAAATATGAGTTTAGCTCTTCCGCCTTTGCTTTCCACACAGGCATTCGTTGCCAGGGTTGTGGACAGTGCCATAAAGGATGCAGACTGAAGGGCCGTCTGTGATAACTTTTCCAGTACATTGGTAATGCCTGTTTCCAGGCGGCTTTTTGTGGTCAGAGATTTTGCGCTTTCTAATATCTGTTTATTCTCCAAATCATAGATGACAGCATCTGTATAAGTGCCGCCGGTGTCAATGCCAATTCCAATCATGATAATTTCCTCCATTCATGAGCGTGTTTAAAATTCTTTCCAGCCATCTGCAAGCCCTGGTGCCGACCTGGCCGGGCGGCACTGGTACTGCATTGCACAATCTGTATCTGCTGTTTCTACATATATTATAGCGTTTCCGGCACCAGGGATTTTTTCAAAATTTTGGATTTTTAGTAAAAATTCTATGAATCTAAAAAATTTCCCAATAATCCAGGTTTTTTACTTTTCTATTCCGGGCAGTGAGTTTATAATAAATACAGAAAGGGCGATAGCAGGATGTGTGCTATATGCAAAGGGTAAAAATATGGGAAATTACAGTGAATTGGATATTTATTATGATAAAATGACAGAGAAACTGCTTACATATTATGAATCAGGTGAAAATAAAACCATCTGGGAGCTGGCGGAAGAACTGATGGATATTGAAGGGCTTCCCATGCATTGCCCGCCCCACCACTATCTTATGCCTGGAGTGCTTTTGACTGCCTGTCATAAGGAAGAGGGAGATGAGACGGCAGTTCTGGAAGAAGATCTTCGGGAAGCACTGTCCAGGGCGAAAAATGTACTGGGCGGATTTTGCGGACTCTATGGCTCCTGCGGAGCGGCAGTGGGAGTTGGAATCTTCTTAAGCATTTACACCCAGACAACACCGCTTTCAAAAGGAACCTGGGCATGGACTAACCATGCGGTAGGCAGGGCGCTGCTTGCTATTTCCGGTGTAGATGGTCCCAGATGCTGCAAGCGGAATACCTATCTCGCTTTAGAGAGTGCGGCTGAAAGTATCCGGGAGTACCTTGGGATCCAACTGGAAAAGCCGGAAAAGGTGATTTGCAAATACTACAAGAACAATAAGGAATGTAAAGGAAAAGCCTGTCCGTACTCTGAATAGGCAAATCCTTGTTATAATACGCACCAGGAGGAAAACATGTCAAGAATAGAAATTACCGTACCAAAAAAGGCAATGCCGAAAAAAGATCCGGAGCATCCCTGTCCGTGTCAGGACAGACCGGTGAACCTGACTTTTAAGACCGGCACGCTGACCTGGTTAAAAGAGATCGGGGAAGCAGTGGAAGAAGGGGAGACTGTGTGTGAGGGAGAAGTAGAAAAGAAGGCTCTGGAATTTACAGCACCCTGCAGCGGCACCCTGTGCGAAATCTGTATTGAAGATGAAGAAGAGTTTGCGTTTCAGGAGATACTGGGTTACATCGAAGATGGAAAGGAGCAGAAATGAAAAAAGAGATTGATTTATATCTGATATCAGGTTTTCTGGGGGCAGGCAAGACAACCTTTTTGCAAAAACTTCTCCAGGCACTGCCCAATAAGAAGATTGGGGTCATTATTAATGAATTTGGCAGCCTGGGAATTGACGGCATGCTGGTGGAAAAAGAAGGTATTCAACTGGTGGAAATTAATAACGGTTCCATATTTTGTGCCTGCTTAAAAGGGGGATTTGTAAAAACCCTCATTGGCTTTTCAAAGGAAGATATAGATATCCTGCTGATTGAGAACTCAGGCATGGCGGATCCTTCCAATATGCATCTGCTTCTTCAGGAAATGGAACATATGGTAAGCCGTTCCCAGGCAGATTCAGATGCCCGCCCTTACCGGTACCGGGGCGCAGTCTGCATTACGGACAGCGTTACGTTCCTGCGTCATGTGCAGGTATTGGCACCGGTGCAGAATCAGATTGCATCCAGTAACTTTATTGTCATTAATAAAGTGGATCTGGTGAATCAGGTAACCATTGAAAAGATAAAAGGAAAAATCCGGGAATTGAATCCCAAAGCATACCTGTACGAAACGATGTTTGCACAGGTTCCCCTGGGATTACTGGATGAAAAACTAATTGATAACGGTTACGTGGGTGAAACCAGTAATCAGCCATGGAACCGCCCGGCGACTTATTCCCTGGAATGCGGGACAAAAGTAAGTAAGCCGGATCTGGAGCAGTTCGTGAAAAAAATGCAGCCTATGGCACTGCGTATAAAAGGAATCGCAGATACGCAGGAAGGATGGATCCAGGTGGATGGGGTAGGAGACTATCTGGAAATAAAGCCTTTTAAAGCGGGAAAAAGGGATGTAATTACACACACGAAGCTGGTGGTCATTGGCAATGGTCCCGAGGAATTTGAAGAGAAACTGGAGGATACCTGGAAATCAACCTGCAAGGAAGCGTGTGAGATTTATGAATAGAATTGACGGCATATTATATGTAGAAAGCCCGTTTACAGATCCCTGCAAAAATCTGGCACTGGAAGAATATTTTTTCTATCACAAGACAGCAGGGTATCCCGATGCTGACATGCTGATTTTATGGCAGAATGAAAACAGTATTATCATTGGGAAACACCAGAATACGCTGGAAGAAATAAATGAGGAAGCAGTGGAAAAGTACGGAACAAAAGTAGTGCGCAGAAATACCGGCGGCGGCGCTGTGTTCCATGATCTGGGGAATCTGAACTTTTCATTTATTACTACAGAAAATGAAGATATGGATATTTCTTATGAGAGATTCCTGGAACCGGTTATAGGAGCTTTAAAGACATTGGGAGTACCAGCCGTGAAAAGCGGCAGAAATGATATTACGGCGGATGGCAAAAAAATATCCGGCAATGCCCAGGCACAGCATCAGAACCGGATACTCCATCATGGTACGCTTTTATTTTGTGCAGATCTTGCAAAGGCAACAGAGCTCTTAAAGGTCAGCCAGGATAAGTTATCCTCAAAAGGTGTGAAGTCGGTGAAGAGCAGAATCGGCAATATCATTGACTTCCTGGATGAACCTGGGATGAATGTACTGCAATTCCGGGATTATCTGCGCACTTATTTGGAAAAGGAAGCCGGGGGTATCACAAAGGTGGAAATCACACCTGGGATACTGGCGGAGACAGAGGAACTGGCACTTCACAAATATGGTTCCAGGGATTGGAATTATGGACGCTCCCCCATGTTTAACCACAGGAAAGAAAAGCGGTTTGCCAATGGAAAAGTAACGGTAGAGATGTTAATTAAAAAAGGTATGATTACCGCATGTAAAATCAGTGGTGATTTTCTTTCCCTCTGTCCGGCATCTGACATAGAAGATATGCTGATTGGATTGGAATACAGGCGGGAGACAGTGGAAGGGGTATTAGAGCACGTACCCCTTGTAAAATATTTTGGCAAAATTACAAAAGACGAACTGATGGAGTGTTTTTACTAAAATTATTACCAAATAACTATGATTTTTTCAAAATAAATTTTGACTTGCTGATATAATGAGTGTATGGTTGATGCCGTTAATCCGCAGGCGGTATCAGGGCGTATAGATATGAAAAATACATAAAGGAGATTATTAGAATGAATTCAAGAGAATTAGTATTTCGTGCAATGCAGTGTAAAGAAGTAGAACGTATACCCTGGGTTCCTTTTGTAGGATGCCACGCAGCAAGTCTGATAGATGTAAATTGTGAGGATTTCTTTAAAAGTGCAGATCATATTGTAAATGGAGTATTAAAGGCAGTAGAATTGTATCAGCCGGATGGGATTCCCGCATTATTTGACCTTCAGCTGGAAGCAGAGGCTATGGGATGCAATCTGACTTATGCAAAGGATAATCCGCCTGCAGTATCCAGCCACATCTTAGAGCAGGGCAAGACGCTGGCTGATCTGAAGATCCCAACACAGGAAGACGGACGTTTCCCCATAGCAATGGACGCTACAAGACGCATTGTGGAAGCCATTGGTGATAAATGTGCAGTTTATGGTTTAATCACAGGACCCTTTACTCTGGCACTTCATTTAAAAGGAACCGATATCTTCTATGATATGCTGGATGAACCGGAAGAAGTGGAAGAATTAATGGAATTCTGCCAGAAGGTAGCGATCAATACTGCAAAAATGTATATCGATGCCGGTGTGGATATCGTAGCAATCGTTGATCCTATGACTTCTCAGATTTCCCCTGATAACTTTGAAGAATTTGTAACACCTTATGTAACACCTGTATTTGATTACATTCGTGAAAGAGGCAAACTGGGATCCTTCTTCGTATGTGGAAATGCAAAACGTAATATTGAAGCAATGTGCCAGACCCATTGCGATAATATCTCCATCGACGAAAATATTCCGCTGGAGTATGTAGTGGAGACCTGTAAACCATACAAGGTATCTGTAGGCGGTAATATCAAACTGACTCTGACCATGCTCTTTGGAACACCTTATGACAATGTGAGAGATGCTACAAACTGTATGAATATCGGCGGAAAAACAGGATATATTCTGGCTCCCGGCTGTGATATGCCTTATGCAACCCCCGTTGCCAACGTTCAGGCTGTTACCAGCACCGTGCACGGCAATATCGAAGAGATTTTTGAAGGCGAAGATGTTATGGCAGGTGTAGACTATGAATTACCGGACTATGCAAGCGAAAAACAGGTCATAATAGACTGTATTACACTGGATTCCGAATCCTGTGCTGCATGTCAGTACAATATGGAAGCCGTTTACACTGCAGCTGCACCACTGGGTGATAAAGTGAAGATCATCGAGCATAAGATCAAAGAAAAAGAAGGCGTTGCCTGCATGATGAAATTAGGTGCTAAAAATGTACCGACAATCTGTGTGGACGGCGAAGTGAAATATGAAAGTATTCTTCCGGATAATGCAGAACTGACTGCATGTTTCCAGGCAGCAGTAGATAAAAAAAGCTGATAAGTGATGGCAATGTGTGAGGGCTGTTCCCCAATTATGGGTAGCAGCTCTTATTTTTGTGGAAATATATATACGGTCATGGTAAAATAGTTGGGAAAGAGACGATGGGTAAGGCAGATAAGATAAAAAATATAGATGACTCAGGAAGTATTATTGCAATTTTATAAATTATAAGGAGGTAAAAAGTATGGAATACAGATTGATCGGAGAGGTTATGCCGGCAGTGGAAATGCGACTCAGGCAGGGAGAAGCCATTTATACCCAGTCT
>NZ_JAWYAJ010000571.1:0-21506 GCF_034124845.1 Robinsoniella sp. | reverse complement strand
ATTCGAAGAGGAAGCGCGCAAACTGGAAGGAATAGATTTCTTAGGCCAGGGAACGATTTACCCGGATATTGTAGAGAGCGGTACCAAGACAGCGAAGATGGTAAAATCCCATCACAATGTAGGCGGACTTCCGGAAGATATGAAGTTTGGCTTAGTAGAACCGTTAAAGCAGTTATTTAAAGACGAAGTACGTGCCTGCGGATTAGAACTGGGACTGCCGGACGGCATGGTATTCCGCCAGCCTTTCCCGGGACCGGGATTAGGTGTAAGATGTCTTGGCGCAATTACCAGAGAGCGTCTGGAAGCAGTAAGGGAATCCGATGCAATCCTCCGGGAAGAATTCGAAACAGCAGGTCTGGACAAGACTGTATGGCAGTATTTTACAGTTGTTCCTGATTTCAAATCAGTGGGTGTAAGAGACAATGCAAGATGCTTTGAATATCCGGTCATCATTCGTGCAGTCAATACCATTGATGCAATGAGTGCTACCATTGAACAGGTAGACTGGCAGGTATTGCTGAAGATTACGGACAGAATATTAAAAGAAGTGAAGAATGTGAACCGTGTTTGCTATGATATGAGTCCGAAGCCTACTGCTACGATTGAGTGGGAATAACTAGTAAAAGGCTTGAAAGTGGCTTAAACACAGGGTTTGTGGCAATTTACAATAGCCTGTGATACTACTATGATACTAAAATTATTTTGACCGATAATTTTGAGTGTCCTCACAATCAAATAAAACAAGAGAAACCCCCCTGTTTTAAGCTAAGTTTTAAAACAACTTTATGTTGTTAGCTTAGTTTGGAACAGGAGGGTTCTTTTTATGTTTAGATTGTTGGCTACAAGTTGAGTACATCTATAAATCTCTTTGCTACCAGTCAATTCATCTTTTGTAAGGTCAAGTAGGAATTTTAATAAGAGGCAAACAAAGCGATAACTTTGTGGATAATGTTTTTCAAGTGATGTTTACCAAATTTAGAATGACACACAAATTACTGCTTATTACACAAGATAATGATTTGGCCAAGGATATTACATCCCTAAATAGCAACAAATCAGTTAGAGCGAACCCCGTCCATGTTAAGAGAATTAATCAGTATGGTTTAATGAGCAACTTTACATGGAATACTGACAATACCAAAAGCGATAGCCCTAAGCAGAATAAACGGCACAACAGTGACGAAGATTTGGATGAAGATGAAGTCTTTCAAATCTGCAAAAGTGTAACAACGCTTGATGATTCAAGACTTGTGGTAACTCATATTCCAGCAGAAAACGAAAGGATTTGACATTCCAAAACGCTGCAAGTCATGCCGTGATGCAAAAAATAATCGTTCGTATAGTTCATCTGGCGGATATTCTTCTCAAACAACAAGACACACTTCATCTTCACATAGCAGTGGCTCTTCTGGAAACAATGGATCATTCTGTTTTATTTCAACAAATATAAGGCGGGAGCCCAGCCAGGGTTCCCGCCTTATATAATTAGTAAAAGCCTATCTCACAGATTGTCCGTTCATTGTATTTCACAATGCGTAAGGAAGAGGTCTCCACTGGCTCAGGAAAGGTCAGATACATCATTTTCCAGTTTCCGGTCAGCGTATCGCTTGCGAGTAATTCCCCTGTTTCATTGTTATAAATCTCAAAATTTCCATTGTTTAAGCCCCAGCCAACAAAGATCCCGGCTTTGGTGATAGTAGTTGGCTCCGGAAAAGTCACAACAGCATCGTATGGAAATGACATGCCGCTGCCCCAGATATTGGAGAAGTTAGTGGCAAATTTGGCATCCTTGCTTACCGCCTCACCGTCATTTGCCGGAAGCAGATTCTGTTCGTCAAACAATTTCTGGAATGCCTGGTCAACTGTCTGGGGATTTTTGGAGCTCCTGCTTAAGTTGTCAACATCTACAGAGGCAATTTCCTTAAGAGTCAGTTCGGATGTCACTGCCGCTCCGATTTCACCTGGGACAGGTTCTGCATCAATTCCGACACGGCGCTGCTCAGGATATCCGTAGAATGCAAGCTCATTCAGCTTCGCGTCATCGTATTTGACAATGCGGATGCGGTTGGTGTGCACTGGTTCCGAGGTCATCGGGACAAGATCCCAGGTATTGTAAGTATTCAGTTTGGATGAATAGATCAGCTCGCCGGTCATGTCATCGATAATATCCATCTGTCCGGTTCCATATGTATCATAGATTCCGATATATGTAATTGTGTAAATATCATCGAAGGTCAGGATACAGTCGTAAGGATATGCGCGGTCCTTATGCACAGCGATGGCAGACATTTCAGTAGTTGGATTCACCCGTGTCTTGATCCACGGAGTCTCTGCAGTTTTATCTGCAGTCTGTTCGTCAAACAGATGCCAGAACTGTGTCAACATAAAGTTATCGGAAGATGGCTGTCCGCCTTCCGATACATTTACAACTTCCTTGTTGTCAAATGTAATTGTATCGATGCTTCCGCGCTGATCCCCGAGGCGCATCTGCTGCACCTGGATACGCTGCTGAGGGAATGGATCATTTTCCACATCCTGACCGCTTGTCTTAACGAAAACAGGTGTTTCGCTGACCTGAATCGTCACTGTACCTTCGGAAGAGACAGGGAGGATTTCCTTGCTGCCTTCCTTAAAACGGTCGCTTGGCGTCACCTGAATTGCTTTGTCAGGGCTTCCGACAGTCAATTGATAATCACTGATTTCACTGCCGTCTGCTGTTGGTGACCAAACAGCATAGATCACTTCTGATGTATCTCTGTCCTGGTAAGTATAGAGATATACGTTATCCTGTTCGCTGAAATCAATCAAGTCTGCATTCTTCAGTGTATCTGTCGCACAGGACAGGTAGTACCAGGAAGTCTTCTTGTCCCAGTCCCCTTTTCCGGTTGTCAGCCCACTGTTGGCGTAGACTCCGCTCCACTCATCGCGAAGCATAAACATAGACATACGGTCCAGTCCCTCACGTTCTCCAACCAGAAATGCGCGGAGAAGGCGTTCTGCCCTTGCTTTGGCATATTCCTGGTTCTGATGGGAATCAACACCTTCGATTTTCTTGTCATCCGCCACAATATCAAACTCCGACAGCCAGACATCTCTTCCAGGCGCATTCTCATTCGTCCATTCGATAATGTTGCGGGCATTCTGGCGAAAATCGGAATTTTCCGGTGCCTCAGTGTCTGTGATGTAGTCATGATAATTGATTGTGTCCAAGGCAAATTTGCCATCGGTACGGTTATAGTCAAACCATGATTTCATCAGGGAGAGATATTCCACGGCGCGGTCACCGCCGGCAACACCGCCCATCACAAGTTTGAAGTTCGGGTCAGCCGTCTTGACGCCTGCATTTGGAACCGTTCCCTCATGTCCGTCATAATCAGTGCTAACCATTGCGGCATATTCATATGGATGGAAGTAGCTTTGCTTAGTCTCCCAGGTCTTGTCCTGTTCGTTCCATGTTTCAATTCCTTCAAGATAGTTCAAGCCCGCCTGGATATCGCCGTCCCCAACATTTAATGTGGCAGGATCTATATCTGTGTTTGAACCATAACGGGCGGCTAAATTATACATTGCATTTCCATGGAGAGCATAGGAGGCAGGGTCAAGTGTGTCCGCGCCGTCCTCAACAGGGATAGTGTTAAAAATATCTTTGATGTTTTCCCCATCGCCTACAAAATGGTCGTTGATTCCCTGCAGACAGGGGATCACAGAAATTCCCATGGACTGCATTGTGCGGTAGAAATTATCCTTGTTCACAATGCGGTTGAAATAATGATTTCCCTCTTTGTCAGTCAGCCAGCTCCAGTTGTAATATTCACGTACATTTCCCAATGCGGATAATGCGGTGTATGGGTCATCGCAAAATGCATTGGCGCCGATTTTTACACCGGAAGTCAGGTTGTCCTTTGGCAGTTCGGCCGGTTTGGCCTGAGTCTTTTGTGTATCCTCTTCCGTAATATCGCTGATTTTATATCCGTACAGCCCGATCTCATTGATTCCTGTGTCACTTCCGTTTGATGTTACACGGATAAAGCGGGTAGCTGTGGCAGAATCGAAGTGGGCAACACGGTATGTCTTATAATAATTGGTTGGCAAAGTGCCTAACTCTGTCCAGCCAAACGGTTCTCCCTGAAACACGGTTATGGAAGGAGAGCCATTCATGTCCATATAGCCAATGTCACTGATTACATAATAGGCTCCAAGATCGATATAAAAACTTGGTTCCCCCCACTCGATACGGTAGTTCGGCTGCCAGGTCTGTCCGCTGATATCAATTTTGGAAGCGGCAGGTGTAGCCGGAATCTGGTCCTGA
Organism: Robinsoniella sp.; assembly: GCF_034124845.1. Lineage (NCBI taxonomy): Bacteria > Bacillati > Bacillota > Clostridia > Lachnospirales > Lachnospiraceae > Robinsoniella > Robinsoniella sp. Next base: position 17,197 of record NZ_JAWYAJ010000571.1, on the reverse strand, counting down.
GAGTCAAACAAGATCTCAGCTCCCCGCTTTGTGGCGGGAATGTGGGAAATGGATTCATTTACAATTGTAAAATTTGAAACATCCAGCTTTTCTGACACGTTGGCAGGGGCATCCTGTGCGGAAACTGACAGACCACACGATGCGGCCATAAAGATCGACAGTGCAAAAAAACCTTTTCTTTTCATATAGTTCCTCCTCTTTTCCTCATATCTCTAGTTGATATCATAATTATATATGAAGCGATGGAATATTTCAAATAAAATGACAAATTTTTACAATATATTATGGCTTTCTTTTAGAACCGGAAAAGTTGCTGAAAGTGCAATCTTATGCTAGTACTACATCCGGCTAGAAACCAAACTGACAGCACTGCCTATTTTGCCATCTGCCGCGTTGTCGTCAGTCAGCGGAGGAACCACTCCGCTTCCTTCCTCCGCCTTGCAGACTGACAAACTATTCAGCACTGTCAGTTTGGTTTCTGGCCGGATGGAGTACTAGATTGTACGAGTAAAAAGTCGACAAACTTCGGCAGATATATAACCAGAATCAAAGTTCAATACCATCTCTCTTAGACTTTTGCCCGCCTTTTCTGGAACGCTATTTTCTGGATTGTACCCATACCTCAAAGCCCACTGAATATATTACGGAAATCTCCATAAAAATTACCCCTTGACCTTAACACAGTGTCAGGGGGTATTACCTAAGGATAACAAAGCGTATTAATCAGCGAAAACCCCAATTTGGTTTATAGAATTAATCACACCCCTATGGATACCCCAGACCATGCATAGAATACTGAAATTTGCTTTTTATTTCAATCTGTGTTATACTGCATTTATTAATTAAATAGGAAAAAGAACCGTCATAAAGAAGGGCTTTTGGTATTACGCTTAGCGGCGTTGTATGAAGAGCTCTTCTTTTTTTAGTTTGACAGGGACGGTAAGGTCTGTTATTTGTAACGCCAAAGGCGGCAAATTAACATAAATCACAAAAAACAGGAGGAAATAAAAATGGAAACTATGAGTGTTCAAAAGCGTGATTTTACGGTAAAGGCAAAGAAAATGAGACGTCTCGGCATCATTCCGGGAAACGTGTTCGGGAAATCTCTGCCAGGGTCGATTCCGATTCAGATGGAAGAAACGGCAGCACGCAGATTGATTCGTCAGAAACGTGAAGGCAGCAAGCTTTCACTGGACCTGGATGGACGGGTTATTCCAGTTCAAATCAAGGAAAAATCATTGAATCCAATAAATGATGAAATCTTGCACATTAGCTTTCAGGCATTAACAACAGATGAAAAGGTCAATAGTGTGATTCATATTCTTCTTGCAAATGATAAGAAATTTGGAGGACAGCTGGAAAAAATGCTTATGGAAATACCATATGCTTCCTTACCAGGAGACATGATTGATACAATCACAATTGATGCTGACAATCTGAAAACAGGTGTTATTCTTACGCTTAAGGATATTCCCGAACTTATGAGTGATAAAATTGAGTTACAGGCAGATCCTGATGAAATTGTGCTGCGCATAAGTGAAAGGAAACAACAGACACAGGTACTTGCAGAGGAATAACTTGAAATTTAGCTAGAATTACCATAAGAAAGCAAAAAACAAATAACGGTTAAACAAATACAAAAATAACATTAAGAGCTTGAATGTTGACACTTAAGTGTTGTGCAGGAAAGCTCTTTTTTAGGAAGGAAAACGAATGAATATATTAGGACAAGCAGTAAAGCATAAAAAATATGGAAAAGGTGTGATTACGAATCTTTCTGAAAATAGTATCACTGTCTGCTTTTCAGAAAGCCAGAAATTATTTCAATTTCCTGACGCGTTTCCGCAGTACCTGACTTTAAAAAATAAATCAATTCAAACAAAAATAGAAAAGTTAAATGAGGAACGCTTCCTGGAGATTGAAAAAAGGAAGCAAAGAATGGAGAGGGAAAACAAGTATCGTAACCGCATGTTTACAATGAAAATTCCTCAAAAATCCCAAGTGGCATATGATATTTTGGAAGAAGATATTGTTAATTTGGACTATATCGAAACGGGATGCTTGTTAAGCGGCGAAATGAAAGGCAGCCCAAGAATACCGTCAAATGTACAGCCCAATTCCGCAATCATTTTGACTGATTGCGGCAATGGTGGAGAGGATGAAAGATGCATTATCGGGATAGCAATGGCAGGTGAGTATTTCTGGGGAAAAGAATGTACCGACAATCAGATAAAACTTCATGAAAAATATAAACTGCTTCTGTCTTATGAGAATAGAATTTCATTTTGGAAATATTTTAAGCGAGAAGCATTTCCAGATCAGTGGGGGAGAGTTCCTTTTAAGTATTTTCAAAATCAGACCATGCAGAAAATCATATTTGACATCTGCAGTAAGGCTGCCGGAACAGAGCAGGAAGAGGAAATAATGGAGTTATATAGCTATTTTTGTTCTGTAAACCGTATTACGGAAAAAGCGATAACATAAATGGAAAGCATTTCTGCGGGCAGAATACGGAAAGCAGGGACATACAGCGCTTCACTTGTAAGATATAAAAATACGCGGCATACCCCACCGAGGACACTGCCGGTGCCAAAGAGAAGCAGCATTTCTAATCATAATATGACATTTCATTAAATAACTTTCATTCCTTATTGACAACTACTATAAATTATAGTAATATCATAATCGTTACTAAATATACTATAATGTATAGTACTATATTTTATGGTGCACTTTGAAAAGGAAGGAGATTAAATAATGAGTGAACAAAACAAGAAAACGGATTTATTAGGAAAGGCGCCGATACCCAAGGCTCTGTTAGCTTTAGGCTTGCCTACCATGATTGGTATGATGGTGAACGCCCTGTACAATTTGGTGGATGCTTATTTTGTGGCCGGATTGGGAACTGCGCAAAATGGGGCAATTGCGGTTGCTTTTCCGCTGGGACAGGTGGTTGTAGGGCTGGGTCTTCTGTTTGGAAACGGTGCTGCTTCCTATATTTCCAGACTATTAGGACGGGGAGATAAAGATACTGCAAACAAGGTTGCCAGTACCGCTCTGTACAGCAGCGTGCTTGTAGGTGCAATCGTGATCATCTGCACAATGATTTTTCTGAACCCCATATTAAAACTACTGGGGGCAACGGAAAGTATCCTGCCTTATGCAGTGACGTATACCAGCATTTATATTATTTCATCCATATTTAATGTATTCAATGTCACAATGAATAACATCGTAACAAGCGAAGGAGCTGCTAAAACAACGATGTTTGCATTGATGGCAGGTGCCATACTGAATGTAATTTTAGACCCGGTTTTTATCTATACACTGGACTTAGGCATAGCCGGAGCGGCTATTGCAACGGCGATCTCCCAGGTGGTCTCGACTTTTGTTTATTTGTTCTATATTTTCAGCAGGAAAAGTAATTTCAGTTTCCGGTTTCAGGACTGCTATTTTGCAAAAAGTATTTTAGCTGAGATTTTTAAAATCGGTGTGCCAACGTTGATCTTTCAGTTACTGACCAGCCTCTCCATTGCACTTATCAGTGGAATTGCAAAAACAAAGGGTTATGGAGATTCCGTAATCGCAGCCATGGGAGATGTCACGAGGATTGTTTCCATGGGAAGCCTGATGGTGTTTGGATTTATCAAAGGATTTCAACCGATTGCAGGCTATAACTATGGAGCAGGAAAATTTGAACGCCTGTATGCAGCTATCAAAACTACCATAATATGGTCAACGATATTCTGTGTCCTTTATGGTTTCCTTATCGCAGTGTTCTCAGGTGAGATCATATCACAATTTACAAAAAATGATACGGTACTGATAACCACCGGACAGAAAGCCTTAACTGCTTATGGAGTTTCTTTCTTCCTGTTTGGCTTCTACACCGTATATTCCTCTTTATTTCTGGCACTTGGAAAAGCAAAAGAAGGATTTATACTTGGGGCGTGCAGACAGGGAATCTGCTTTGTACCTATTATTGGGATTCTTACCTTGATTTGGGGATTGAATGGTATTCTGTATGCACAGCCTGTTGCGGATGTGATTTCTGCGTTGATCACCGTATTTATGGCAGTCCGGCTTCATAAGAAATTAAATAGTATGGGGGCACATACGCCTGACGGCTCTGGTTTAGCAGGACAGCGTGTAAGAGATATGGAGTTTTAATACTTGCCGGACTTAGAACTGTGTGATACACTTATTTTCATAGTAATAATAACTATGAAAATAAGGAGGAGAATTATGGCAGATGCAGGTGAAATAAAAAACATCAATACAAAGCTAATACGCCGTATATTTAAGCAAAATGAGACCCTTAGCAAAAATACGCTGTCACGGGAGACGGGGTTAAGTTTTTCCACCATCAACCGCCTGGTTGACCGTCTGGTAGAGGCAGGTGAGCTGGTGGAAATGGGGGCAGGGAATTCCACCGGTGGGAGATGTGCACAGCTCTATGCCCTGAATCCGATGTTTCAGGTCACCCTGTCCCTTCGCCTTGAAGCTGCGGAGCTGAAATGGTTTGTAACCGATTTGAACGGTTATTGTCTGGAAAGTAAAACGGAATCATGTGAATCGGGAGTTCTGAAAACAATTGAAGTACTGATTCGAAGCGTGCAGATACGCTATCCACAGCTGGGGGCGATCGCTATGGGCGTGGCGGGAACCGTTAACCATGGAATTGTAACCGAACCATTTGGCTATGAAGAACTGAGAGGTGTGGATTTATCAGCGTATATCAGGCAGATATCATCGCTCCCAACAGCAATAGAAGGTGATATGTTTGTTGCCTCTATGGGATACTGTGCCGGCTGCAGGGAGGTTCCGAAAGCAGCAGTCTGTATTTACATCGGACAGTTGGGAATCGGAGCCGGACTTGTGATTGGGGGAAATGTATGGCGTGGAGCCTCGGAATTTGCAGGGGAACTGCACTATCTGCCAATAGAAAAAAACTTTGAATACGTAGAGACAAAATTTGACGGGGCGGATATGGTTGCTTACTATGGCAAAATTATTCGCTCCTATGCAGCACTTGTGAATCCGGACCGGGTTGTCCTGTACGAGAATGAGTTTATTGCCGGAAAAGCAGACGCTATCCGACGGGAATTCTCTTTTTGCCTTCCACCGCAGGCAATTCCCCAGTTAGAAGTATCCAGGAACTTTGATGGGGATTACCAGCTGGGGCTGGCGTCTATTGCATCTGACCTGTTAGAACGTGGGTGAATAGGAAAGTGAGGGAATGTTAATGAAGAAATTATTGATCTGGGGTGCAGGAGACCAGGGAAAAGTGGTATTGGATTGTGCACTGTGTTTAAAGAATTATGATGAGATTTCCATGCTGGCAATAAAGAACCGTTCCGGTGGCGGGGTGATGGGATATCCGCTTTTGAAAATAGATGAAGAATATCCGTCTATAGAGCTGTTGTCAGAGTTTGATGCCGCAGTTGTGGCAACGGGAGACAACAGCATACGGTTAGCATATACGGAATATCTGATTTCAAATGGGGTATCTGCGGCAACACTTATACACCCTTCAGCTGTGGTCAGCCGCTTTTCATCGATAGGATCAGGAACAGTTGTATTGGCTAATGCAGTCATAAATCCATTTGCAGCGGTTGGAAAAGCATGTATTGTAAATACTTCTGTAATTGTGGAGCACGACTGCCGGGTTGGAGATGGTGTGAATTTATCTCCAAAGGCAGCGATGTGCGGACATGTCCGAGTAGGAAATAAAAGCTGGCTATGCACAGGATGCAGTATCGCCAATGATATCATCATTGGGGAAAATGCAGTGGTCGCTGCAGGAGCAGCTGTAATTAAAGATGTGCCGGACAATGTCATGGTTGCCGGTGTGCCTGCAGTTATAAAAAAGTGAAACAAGATGAAATCATATTTCTGACCCTGATCACTCACCTAACTTGCTAGCCCACGCGGCGGCAAGTGTGCAGCTGTGAAATATTCCGGCGCTGTATCGAAGCTGTGAATGCTTTAATCGAAGGAGATACTGCCGGGTTTGCGAGAAAGTCTTCGGATATGTTTCAGTATACCCGTCTGCTCATCATTGCGGAATGTAAGCGGCTCGGATACTGGGAGGTCGCAATGCAGATGTATGATGGCTCTATTCTGTGGAAATGACTGTCTGCTTTTCCAGTTGCCAATGATACTTCCATGGGGTAAAATGTGATTATGCAGAGCTGCATATATATCGAAGACGGGAATTGAGATTGCCGTTACAGAGAAAGGAAATAAAATGAATACATTACATAGATCAACCAGGTATGAAGAATTAGTCCGGAGCCTGAAAATTGATTGCAAAAAGTGCAGCGGTCTATGCTGCACCGCTTTATATTTTTCAAAATCAGAGGGGTTTCCCAATAATAAACCAGCAGGAAAGCCATGCACAAACCTCATGTCAGACTATAGCTGCGCTGTGCATAAAAATCTGATGCAGTACAATCTGAAAGGCTGTATGGCATTTGACTGCCTTGGAGCGGGGCAGAAAGTAACCAGTGATATTTATGGAGGCGTGTCATGGAAGGATCGCCCGGAAGCGGCATCGGAAATCTTCAAGGTATTTCTGGCAGTCTGGCAGCTGCATCAGATGGTGTGGTATTTGGCGGAAGCATCTGCTGTCATACCGGCGGAAAAGCTGGCGGATGATATCGATGCCCTGATTTGCGAATACAGGCAGATAACGACCCTTGCGCCAGCTCAGTTATTACAGATTGATATTGAGGAATACCGTACCCGGGTTAACCGCATTTTGAAAAAAGCCGGAGAACTTGCAGCAAAGTCCATTGCTCCGGGAAAAAATGCAGATAAAAGGTCCGACTATATGGGGAGAAACTTTAAAAAAGCCAATCTGAATGGCCGGGATTTCAGCATGTCTCTGATGATAGCAGCCAATCTGGAGGGCTGCAGCTTGTATGGAACGAATTTCCTTGGAGCGGATATGCGGGATACCAATATCAAAAATGCAGACTTAAGCGAAAGTCTCTTTCTCACCCAGGCGCAGGTCAATGCGGCACAGGGAAATGAAAACACGAAGCTTCCGAGAACCCTATGCAGACCAAGTTCCTGGAAATGCCAGTAAATCTTATCGGCTATTTCTTTTTCTTACGCTCCTCCGCTGCAGATTTTAATTCGATAAAAGCATCTTTGAACTTTTGTGAATTTGCAGTGGGGTGGCTCTTTAACATATCTCTTTTGTAGAAGCCAAGGCGTTCCCTCAGGTAGTTTCTCTTTTCTCTTTCAATAATAAACTTCTCTTTCAGACTTTCCAGCTCTTCCCGGTATTGTGCAGCATTATCTTTTGCGATGCTGTTGCTGTCAAATGCACTTTTGGCAAGTGTATCCAGCCGCTCCCGTATGCCCTGCATTAATTCGCCAAGCTGGGTGCGTGCAGTCTGGGTGAAGCTTTCTTTTGGAGTTTCCCGGTCACTAAAAGCGGTATCCGAAAATGCGATAATGGCATCCAGGCGGGTTTGGATTTTTAAGAGTTCTTCTTTTGCTTTTGTCATTTTCTCCAGCATATTTCGGATGTCAAGTGCAGCCTTAAAGGAGAGTGCCAAGTCAGCGGCAATAATAACGGTTAAAACGGTTGCTGTGATGGAAGCCAGGGAATCATTGAGTGAAAGAACCAGGTTTTCTACCGGACCATGGATAAATTTTACCAGAGCAATTGTTAAAAATCCCCATGCGATAGAAGAACTAAGGCAGATATGACCCTGGAAATTAAAGGACTGATCGCTGTAGTCCCAGTAACGGACTTTGAAAAGAGCTTCCATGGCTACTCCCGTGATATATTCCAGAACCGTGGCTGCGATACAGCCAGCCAGAAAGGTCATCAGAAGATGATTGCGCACCGGAATGGAAACATACAGCATCAGTACGGCTCCGCTGCCGTATAAAGGAAGAAAGGGACCTCTCATAAATCCCCGGTTTACAAACTTTTTTTGTTTCACCGAAACAAAGGTGGATTCTATACACCAGCCGATAAAGCAGTAAATGTAAAAAAACAGCAGCCAGTCCACCAGGGTATAATTGTAGTTCATTGCATTGTTACTCCTTTCCGTGTATTGTTAAAGTCAAAAACCCACTGCAAGCAATGGGGGTTTTGATCCTATAAATGCCGGGAATATGGATCCGTCATCTGTTAATAGAATCATGTTATACCTTTTAGACAAGGGTGTCAACCGCCGGACTGCACCAGGTTCAGAAACTCCTGCATGGAACGAGTCATATATTTATTCTGTTTCCGGAAAAAATAGATGTTTCGTCCGATTTTACTGTCATCCACTTTATAATACAGCACATCGGGATGGGGCTGCACACAGGCTACCAGCGTATCGCTGATAAAGGATATTCCCATCCCGGAGCAGGTAACGTTATAGGCAGTCATCAGCTGGTCCAGTTTCAGAATAATATTTGGCTTAAAACCATGGTTCTGGCAGATCGTCAGCCCACGCTCCCCGGTATCATTTTCTGTTTTCAGGAAAACAAAAGGCTCCTCCTGAAAAGCAGTCAGCGGTACGGAAGGGTACTCCATATTCAAAAAACTGCCATTTCGGATGGCTGCCGGATCAATCTGATACGCCGACAGTTCCTGATTGATAGAAAGTGCACGCGGAACAGCCAGTACCAGATGTTCTTCCTGATACAGATGCTTTGCAAAGACCGCATCGTCAAACACATAATTGTCTATGATCAGATCCAGTGAACCGGACAGAAGCTGCTGCTCCAGCCTGGAAGTACTTTCCTCCAGCAGATCAACATGGATTTTCGGATACCGCCTGGTAAATTCCGTAATCAAAGGAGGCAGCACATAGGAGGAAAACAGGTTACTCCCCCCGATAGAAAGACTGCCCGTTTCCAGTTGGTTCAGATCAGTGACATAGTTGGTAAAATCATTCTGAATATTGAGGATCTGTTCGATTGCCACAATATATTTTTCCCCGCAGTCCGTCAGCCGGATGGGATTGCTGCTGCGGTCAAAAATGGGTGCGCCGATTTGTTCCTCCGTCCGTTTTACGGTGGCGCTTAAAGCCGGCTGAGAAATATACAGGTTCTTAGCTGCTTTGGAAAAACTTTTCTCTTTATATACTTCGTAAATATATTTCATGGATGAAAACATAGCCGCCTCCTTTTAGGTATAACATACAGGTTATATGTTATATAAAAAAACTTGTATTTGATTATATTATAACCCTCGTATATAATGAGGTCAATCAAAACAAAGCAAATCAAAACAGTCACAAACCCGCTGCAAGCAACGGGGTTTGTGACCCTCGCGGCAGTCGCCAAATGGATGCGCCAGCGCGTCCATTTGGCTCGTTGCTCGCGGGAATAAAAGAAAAAAGTAAAAGACGAGCACAAGATAGGAGATCGGGTATCATGGTTGAAAAAGTAAAACTGGATGGCGTACAGTATCGTATGGAAAACGATTCAATAGGAACGAAAGACGTTCCGGAAAATGTATATTATGGAGTACAGTCCTTAAGGGCGGCTGAAAACTTCAAGATTACAGGGTTATTTATGCATCCGGAGATTATCAACAGCCTTGCATATATAAAGAAAGCAGCTGCTATTACCAACTGTGAAGTAGGACAGCTGGATAAAAAAATCGCAGATGCCATCGTACAGGCATGTGACGAGATATTAGAAGGCCATCTGCATAAGCATTTTATCGTAGATCCGATCCAGGGCGGTGCCGGAACTTCACTGAATATGAATGCAAATGAAGTAATCGCCAACAGGGCAATTGAAATATTGGGCGGTGAAAAGGGCGATTACAGCATTGTAAACCCCAATGATCATGTAAACTGCGGCCAGTCCACAAATGATGTAATTCCCACCGCAGGTAAAATGACATCCCTGAAACTCCTTAAGAATGCCCAGAAGGAATTGAAAAGGCTGTATAAAGCATTTTGTGCAAAAGCCCAGGAATTTGACCATGTAATCAAAATGGGCAGAACCCAGATGCAGGATGCCGTTCCCATCCGTCTGGGGCAGGAATTCAAAGCATATTCAGTAGCGATACAAAGAGATATTAACCGTATGGATAAAGCAATGGATGAAATGCTGACTCTGAATATGGGAGGAACCGCAATCGGAACCGGATTAAATGCAGATGAACAGTACTTAAAGCGTATCGTACCGAATCTTTCTGAGATTACCGGCATCGGATTTGTTCAGGCATTTGACCTGATTGACGCAACACAGAATCTGGATCCTTTTGTAGCGGTATCCGGAGCGATTAAAGCATGTGCGGTCACTTTATCCAAGATTGCAAACGACCTTCGTTTAATGTCATCCGGTCCAAGAGCAGGATTTGGGGAAATCAATCTTCCGGCGAAACAAAATGGTTCCTCCATTATGCCTGGCAAAGTAAATCCGGTAATTCCGGAAGTGGTAAATCAGGTTGCGTTTAACATCATCGGAAATGATATGACCATTACCATGGCTGCAGAAGCAGGGCAATTGGAACTAAATGCATTTGAGCCGATTGTATTTTACTGTCTGTTCCAGTCAATAGATACCCTGGGATATGCCGTAGAGACCTTTGTAGATAACTGCGTAACCGGAATTACGGCTAATGAAGAGAGATGCAGGGAATTGGTGGAAAACAGTGTGGGAACCATTACCGCTATCTGTCCCCACGTAGGCTACCAGAAAGCTGCTGAAGTGGCTAAAAAAGCAATCAAAACCGGTGCCCCGGTACGAAAACTGGTGGTGCAGGAGGGGCTGCTGAACGAAGAAGAAATAGATACCATTTTAGAGCCGGTCAACATGACACAGCCCGGTATTTCCGGTAAAGAGCTGATTCTGAAAAGAGAAGCAGATAAATAATAATGATAATAATGATTGCATAAGCGAATATTAATATTACACATATAGTATATTCATAGTGCATCAAGAGAGTATTTATAGTGCATCAATAAAGTGTTTGTATTGCATGTTCAATCTCCCTAAGATTAGAATATAAAAGAGGCCCCGGCTGCAGATAACGTGAAGGATCTGCGGACGGGGCTTTTGATTTTACCAAAAGAATGGATCTTTAAGATATGCCGTGATTCCGTATACGGCGGCGGTTATAAACCAGATGAAGATACATGGCATCCTGGGCACCTACGGCATCGTGTCCGGAAATGGCATCTGTGATGTCACGATGGCTTTGCAGAGTTTCTTCTATTAAAGTATTCTCGGTTAAATCAATAAATAATTCAATAGTGCTGTTGATAATGGGGATCAGCCGGGGGACCACCACATTTTTGCTGCTCATGGCAATAGCCGTATGAAATTCAATGTCTTTTTGTGTATGGTTTATACCAGCATGCATCTGTGCTTCAATCTCCTGGCAGATTCCCTGTATCTGTAAGATTTCCTGGTCACTTGCGTTCTGGGCTGCCATTGCCGCGATTGATGGCTCAATCATAAATCGGATTTCCATCAGGTCTTTAGCGAGGCTTTCTTTATCATCTATGAAAATAAGCCCCAGAGGATCATCAGCTACCCCCTTTTTGGCAGATACGTAGGTCCCGGAACCCTGCCTGATTTCAACAATATTTCTGGATTCCAGTAATTTCATTGCTTCCCGAACCGTACCACGTCCAATCTGCAGAGATTTGGAAAATACCGTTTCGTTAGGCAGACGGTCTCCCGGCTGTAAATGCTGCTCATTAATATATTGAATAATAAAATCGGACGCCTGTCCGGTTAAATTCTTTTTATCCTGGTTCTGCTCTGAATTCATATGATCACCTTCCTGAAAATGATTATATAGTATTGGCGTTTATTTTACAATCTTATTTTTAAATAAATAGCATAATGAAAGTCATCCTATGATTTGAAAGGAGAAATGCACAAGATTAAAGAGAAAAATTGTGTGTAATATACAAAAATTTAGATTATACTTGACTTTTGTTAAAATAAGTTTTATATTCAAAATATAAATCATCATATGAATTGTACCGTAAATAGGAAAATAAAAGATCGTATGTATAAAAAGGAGAAGAACGTATGTATAACAGCCAAAAAATCCGCAAGCTGGCACCGGAAATGGATCCCCTTAGAATGGGAATGGGATGGTCCGTAGAAGATTTAGAGAAACCACAGATAATGGTTGAGAGTACCTATGGAGACAGCCATCCTGGAAGTGCACATCTGAATATTTTTGTGGAAGAAGCAGTCAGAGGAATCAATGAGCATGGAGGGAAAGCAGCCAGGTATTATGCCACAGATATCTGTGACGGCATGGCACAGGGACATGACGGCATTAATTATTCCCTCGCCAGCCGGGATATGATTGCCAATATGATTGAAATCCATGCCAATGCCACTACGTTTGACTCCGGTGTATTTATTGCAAGCTGTGACAAAAGCGTTCCGGCACAGCTAATGGGCATCGGAAGAATTAATATTCCAAGCATCATGGTTACCGGGGGTGTTATGGATGCAGGTCCGGATATGCTGACTTTGGAGCAGATCGGAGCCTACAGCGCCATGTGCCAGAGGGGAGAAATATCTGATGAGAAGCTGACCTTCTATAAACAGCATGCATGTCCTTCCTGCGGTGCCTGTTCCTTTATGGGAACTGCTTCCACGATGCAGATTATGGCGGAAGCACTGGGGCTGATGCTGCCGGGCAGTGCACTTATGCCGGCAACCTGCGAAGATCTAAAAGAGGTTGCATATAAAGCCGGGATTCGTGCGGTGCAGATGGCAAGAGAAGGCGTGAAGGCAAGGGATATTGTTACCAGAGAAAGTTTTGAAAATGCGGTAATGGTTCACGCAGCAATTTCCGGGTCTACCAACAGTCTGATTCACATACCGGCGATTGCACATGAATTCGGTATAGATTTCGATGCGGAAAGTTTTGACCGGATGCATAGGGGAGCACACTATCTTCTGGATATTCGCCCGGCTGGAAAGTGGCCGGCACAGTTCTTCTATTATGCAGGCGGCGTACCTACTATTATGGAAGAAATCAAGAGTATGCTGCATCTTGATGTTTGTACAGTGACCGGTAAGACATTGGGAGAGAATCTGGAGGATTTAAAAAATTCAGGATTTTATGAAAAATGCGGCGAATATCTCAAAAAGTGGAATTTAAAGCGAACCGATATTATCAGAAGCTTTGATGATCCCATTGGATCCGATGGAACGGTAGCGATTCTCAAGGGGAATCTGGCACCGGATGGAGCAGTTGTGAAACATTCTGCGGTACCAAAGGAGATGTTCCAGGCACTTCTTCGTGCACGCCCGTATGATTGTGAAGAAGATGCGATTGCAGCAGTACTGAATCACGATGTCAAGCCCGGGGATGCAGTCATTATCCGTTATGAGGGCCCGAAAGGAAGCGGCATGCCGGAGATGTTCTACACCACAGAAGCAATTTCATCTGATGCCAAGCTGGGAAAGACAATCGCGCTCATAACCGATGGACGTTTCTCAGGGGCATCGAAAGGTCCGGCAATCGGACATGTATCTCCCGAGGCAGCAGAAGGCGGTCCAATCGCTCTGGTAAAAGAAAATGATCTCATTGAATTGGACATTAATAACAGAGTTCTGAGAATTGCTGGAATCAATGGGGAAAAATGCAGTGAAGAAGAAATAAGCAAAGTTCTGGCGAAGAGAAAAGAAGAATGGGAGCCGGCGAAAGAAAAGTATGAGTCCGGCGTTCTGAATATATTTGCAAAACATGCGGTTTCACCGATGAGAGGCGGTTATATGGAATAAGCTGGGATGGAGAAATTGGCGGATGATATGGTTAAACAGCAGAGTCTGAATGTTGACGCAGTATCAGGGGCTGCAAACTCCAGTAAAGTAATTCCAAAAGCAGTAGAGAATGCACTTGGTAACAGAACATAATATTAAAATCCTTCTGATGAAATTGCGGAAGGATTTTTTATTGACTTTTATATCGTAGTGCGATATAATCAAGGTACGATATATAGCAGTGCGATGTATAGAGGTGAAAAAGGGTAAATAAAAGATGAATAAAACAAATATATAAAGAATCAAAAAAGCGATCATCGGATGTGAAGTCATCATCAGATATAAAGCAATCATCGGATGTGAAGCTATCATCAGATATAAAGCGATCATCGGATGTGAAGCTATCATCAGATGTAAAGCGATCATCGGATGTGAAGCTATCATCAGATGTGAAGCTATCATCAGATGTGAAGCTATCACCAGATGTAAAGCGATTATCGGATATGAAACGGATTTCAAGGCACTCAAGATATTAAATAATTCTAAAATGACAATGCAGAAATGAGGGATATAGAAAATGGATGAAAAGATTAAACGTGTATATATACCCATGACAGAGACCGGATTTTATATTTTATTCTCTCTGCAAAATGAAATGCACGGATATAACATTATGCAGCACGTAAAGGAGATTACTTCAGATGAGATTACAATCAGTCCGGGAACAATGTACGGCAGTTTATCCAAAATGGAAAAAGACGGGCTGATTCGTTTTACAAAAGAGGAAAATAAGAGGAAGTCTTATCTCATAACGCCTCTTGGAGAGCAGATATTACAATTGGAATTAAAACGGATACAGAGATTATATCAAAATAGTAAAGGGGAGCGGTATTATGGAATTGAAGAAAATGCATAGATTTTTTTCACTTGCAGATTTTAAGGATGAAGAGCATTTCTTGATGGAACAGCATCGAAGCGGGTGGAAATTTCTGGGAACGGGAGGATATACGTACCGGTTTGAAGCCTGCCAGCCAGAAGAATACATTTATCAGCTGGACTATAATGATGAAGAAAATGATGAATCGGGTTACCTGGCAATTTACGAAGATTATGGCTGGGAATACATTATGAAGCTAAACAGTTTTTACTATTTTCGCAAAAAGAAATCAGAGATTGAAGAGGAGAATCAAATCTTCAGCGATAACACTTCAAAAGCAGAGTGCTGTAAAAAGATTTTAAAGCGTCAGGTTATTCTGCTAACCACTTTTTTTACCGTACTTTTATGCTGCTTCATTATACCCCTTACAAATGGGGGCGCAAATTGGAGCAGCCTGGCATTCAGAACGGTCATGACAATTTTTCTCTGCATCTATGTACTGCTTTTTCTGCTGCATATGCGCAATTTCAGAAAATTGAACCAGATGATTGCTGCATTACGAAATCCGTTGGAGCGTGAGGAATAAATGTTATGCTTTTACTTTACGGAAAGTTGTTATCATATCATTCTGATTTAAAGCTGGCAGAGGTTTAAGCAGATAGAGGCAATTGAATAAAGGATTACAATTGAATAACTGATTACAAAAAGAGGGTATTCACAGAGAAAGATAGATTTTTCTCTGTGAGTACCCTCTTGTCATGAAAACGTTCTAATTTAAAAACATTGTGCGCTGTAGTGCTGGAAGAAATCAGTAAAATTTGTTACAATAAATCTGAAAGCGTGTCTGCTAAACATTGTACCAGCAGCGGTTCAAAATGGAACAGCAGCCAGAATGCAATTTTCAGACACGATCTATAGCATATTGGAAAGTGAGGCTGGGTAATGGGAAATTTTGATTTTGCACATTTAGAAAAAAATATATCAGATATGATATTTGAAGGTATGGTTAAGATTGGTTATATGGAAGGGAAGAGTGTCAGCGTCTTCTACGATCCTGGACTGATCTGTTATTTGCTGGATACCGGGGAGATGGAAACAACGTCTTTGCAAAAATGTATGGCGGAATTCGAAGAATATGTAAAACCGCATTTTCACGATATGAAGGTAAAGTTCGAGGCAGGAAGATATGAATTTGCAGTTCCCAAAGAAGGAGTTAAATATATCTATGAAAATAATACCAGCCGGGAATTTTTGAAAAAACTGGTTCAGGTATTACAGGGACCTTCCTGTGGACTGGATGAGATTATTGCTGTTTTCCGGGAGGTTTCAGAGAAAATTACAGTAGAAGAAATCCAGCATTCGGAATTCCAGTATGTGATTACATTCCAGGATAAGGATATCGATGAGTTTCATTATTGCTTTACCTTTGATGAAATGGGACATTATTACCACCGGCTTTTAGATTATGATTTCGAAAAAGTTGTTCATTGTGATTGTTAATTAAAGAGGAGGCATAACATGAATTGGAGACTTGACAGGGAATGGATGAAGGCATTGGTCTGCCATGTGAATGGAAGTATTGAGCTGATGGACTGCCCCATACCTGTAATGAAAGATGATAAGGACGCCATTATTGAAGTAACATTATCTACGATATGTATGAGTGATCTCCACATCATGCATCAAACTGTGCCAAGAGCTAAGCCTGAGACGGTACTTGGGCATGAATTTACGGGCAGGGTCATGGAAGTAGGAAGTGGTGTGACAAACATAAAACCGGGTGATCGGGTAGCGGTGAACTGTATTACATTTTGCGGCGAGTGCTATTTTTGCCGGGAAGGATATATCAATAATTGTGAAAAAGGCGGCTGGGAACTGGGATGCCGTATAGACGGATGCCAGGCAGAATATGTAAGAGTGCCTTTTGCGGATATGGGTCTAACTAAAATTCCTGATTCCGTGAAGGATGAAGAGGCTCTGTTTCTCGGTGATATTCTTTCAAGCGGATACTTTGGAGCGGATCTGGCTGAAATCAAACCGGGAGATACCGTGGCGGTGATAGGTGCAGGACCAGTGGGGCTGTGTGCGATGATGTGCGCAAAACTATTTGGAGCATCCAGGATTATAGCGGTGGATATCGATGAGTCCAGGCTGCAGCTCGCCCTGAAGCAGCAGCTGGCAGATACGGTTTTCAATCCGGCAGTCTGTGATATTGAAGAGGAAATAAAAAAACTAACTGCAGGCCGGGGGGCGGATGGAGTCATCGAAGCGGCGGGAGGCAGAGATACCTTTTCCCTTGCATGGAAAGCGGCAAGACCAAATGGTGTAGTGGCACTGGTTGCCATGTACGAAGAAAATCAGGAGCTTCCGCTTCCTAAGATGTATGGAAAGAATCTGATTTTTAAAACCGGGGGCGTGGATGCGGTACATTGCGAACGTTTGATGCGGCTGATCGAAGCAGGTAAGATACAGACGAATTTTCTGATCACCCATCGTGCATCGCTAAATGATATTGTGGAGGGCTACCGGGTATTTGGAAATAAAGAAGACGGATGCATAAAGTGGGCAGTTACTCCATATGAGCGCTAGAGCCTGTTTGAAAAT
>NZ_JAWYAJ010000570.1:0-9130 GCF_034124845.1 Robinsoniella sp. | reverse complement strand
AATGAGAAAATCTTCTATCCCCCTAATGAACTGAATACGAATGATACTCCCCTCGCCAGGGGCTCCTCCGGAACACTTGCATACTATGCGCCTTGGGGTGATGTGGTTCTCTTTTATGGAGCATTTGATGGTGCAGGCGGATTGTATGAACTTGGAGAAGCAGTGTCGGGTGCTGACCGGATTGAATCCCTGTCTGGAGAAATACAGATCAATACCATAAACGGAGAGTTAGATAAAAGCAGCTTATCCCATAAATAAACAGGACGAAAAAGGAGATGAACAGATGAGCAGTTTTATTATAAAGGGGATTCTTATTGGCCTCCTCTTTGGTATGCCCTTTGGCGCAGTTGGAGCAATGACAGCACAGAGAACCTTAGTTTATGGCATGAAAGCAGGATTGTTAACAGGTCTTGGTTCTTCTGTTTCAGACTGTGTTTACGCCTGTATCGGTGTATTTGGATTGACCCTGATATCCGACTTTTTACTTCGGTATCAAAGCATCATCAATCTGGCAGGTGGCTGTCTGATACTGGGAATGGGTATCCGCATGCTGCTGTCAAAAAATGGCGGGACGCAGAATACCACGGATTCTCCCGGAGGCATCCGGATGTTCGTTTCCTCATTTGCAGTGGGTATCATGAATCCGGCAGCCATTCTTACTTTTCTGTTTGCCTTTTCCTTGCTTGGGATACATGGGCAATGCAGGCTGGCCGAGGGAATGGGGCTAGTTACTGGCGTATTTTGGGGGACGTACTGCTGGTGGGGAATGCTCTCCGGTGCAGTTGTTCTGCTGAAGAAAAAAGCGAAAAATAATTGGCTCCCGATCATGAACCGGACATTAGGCATCATCTTAATTTTATTTGGTTCCGTGATGTTAGTTCAAAAAATTTTTATGTGTTAAACAAACGTACAGGAGATTAGGAGGAAAGATAAAATGGATTATTCGTTTAATAATAAAATAGATCGCAGAAACACCGGTTCATTGAAGTGGAATGTACCGGAAAATAAACTGCCCATGTGGGTGGCTGACATGGATTTTCAGACAGCTCCCGAGGTTATACAAAGCATTATTGCCAGAGCCGAACAGGGCGTATTTGGCTATACAACTATAACCGATGATTGGTATCAGGCATATCAGTCATGGTGGAAAAAACGCCATAAATTTGAAATCAAAAAAGAGTGGATGATCTTCTGCACCGGAGTAGTACCCGCCATTTCCAGCATTGTCCGAAAAGTTACCACCGTTGGTGAGAATGTAGCAGTCATGACCCCGGTATACCATATATTTTTTAATTCCATCGTAAATAACGGGAGAAATGTGCTTGAGAGCCGATTACTTTACGATGGCAGTACTTATCAAATTGATTTTGCTGATTTAGAAGAGAAGCTTGCCCTCCCTGAGACAACCCTGTTGATTCTATCCAATCCCCACAATCCGGTTGGTCGAATCTGGAGTAGAGAAGAACTTAAAAAAATAGGTGATTTATGCAGCAAATACCATGTACTTGTGATTTCAGATGAAATACACTGCGATCTTACCGAACCGGGACGAGAATATACCCCCTTTGCATCCGTATCTGACAACTGCCGACTCTACAGTATTACCTGTGTATCCCCTACAAAAGCATTTAATCTGGCTGGAATCCAGACGGCTGCAGTAATTGTGCCGGAGGTTAACCTGCGCCATAAAGTCAGCAGGGGACTGAATACCGATGAGGCTGCAGAACCAAATGTATTCGCAGCTATCGCCCCGGTTGCGGCATTTACCTATGGGGGACAGTGGCTGGATGCTTTAAAAACGTATCTCTGGGAAAACAGAAAATTTGCGGAAGACTATATCAATAAGGAAATATCCGGAGTATCTGCAGTTTCTGCAAAAGCTACCTATCTGCTTTGGATAGACTGCAGGAACATGATTGGAAATTCATCAGAACTCTGCAGTTTTATATACAGACACAGCGGTCTGTATCTTTCTGACGGTCAAGAATTCGGCAATGGGAATGGATTTATACGTATGAATCTGGCTTGTCCACGAGAACTGCTTGCAGATGGGCTCAAACGGTTGAAAAGCAGTGTGGAAGCTTATGAAACATGGGTGTGTGAGCAGTACTAGTTTTTGTATAAGTCAGCTATATCCTGTAGTCTGCGCTTCATTTCTGTACGGATATGCAACGGCTCTAAACACTCGCATTTATCAGCTGATACGGCTCAGATGTTCGCACAGTTTTTCCGAAACGGTCTGCATATTCAAACGAAAGCAGCTTGCTTTCCTGCAAAGCTGTTTTGATAATTTCTAAATATGGCTGTATGTTCCTGTTAACCATCCACGGACTTAAATCTATGCTTATTTGATTTGCTTTTAATTCAATGTCTTTGGCTCTGTCGGCGGGGATAAAACTCTTGACTTTCGCAAGGTCATTTACCAGTTCATTCCCCTGTATCATATTGGAAATACTGGAAAGCCCCATCAAAATAGCAGAAAGGTCGGCAGTAGAAAAAACTTTGCTGTCGACTTTATAGTTCTGCATGATTTCAAAACCTCCGCCCACTCCCGATGTTGATCGAACAGGTATCCCCGCCATGTTGATTGCGTCTATATCACGGTAAATTGTGCGGGATGAAACTTCAAACATATCTGCTAACTCCTGTGCGCCAATCCGCTTTTTATCCAGAAGTATCATAATAATGCTAATAAGCCTGTCAACTTTCATCTGATACCCGCCTTTCATAATTTCTTATTTATGATAGATTGTTATCTTTCCCGCAGCTTCACCGCTTTAGAAGCAGCCCGCCGCCGTTCATCCTTCAGTTTCGCATAATGTTTTTTAGTTGTATTTACATCAGAATGCCCTAGTACATCAGCAACAATATAAATATCCCCAGTCTCCTGATAAAGCGCCGTACCGTAAGTAGAACGGAGTTTATGAGGTGTAATTGTTTTAACCGTCACTGCAGAACTATATTTCTTTACTAATTTTTCCACCGCATCTACGCTTATGCGTTTTCTAAGGTTGGAGAGAAACAATGCATCTTCGTGTCCCGCAATTGGTGTAATGGAATTCCTGGATAATTCCAGATAATCCTTCAGACCATTTTCCACTTCTGATCCAAAATAAACAACCATCTCATTTCCACCTTTTCGTATAATACGGATTCCGTTATTTTTAAAATCCACATCGGAAATATTAAGCCCCACGCATTCGGACACACGTATCCCGGTTCCCAGAAGAAGCGTAATGATTGCCAGATCGCGGTATTTATGCTTATTATAATGGTAAAGCTGGACACCGGATAATTCATTGCCGCAGTTCTCTATATGATCCAGCAGATTAGCCACCTCATCCGGATCCAGCTGGATAATCGCTTTATCGCTGAGTTTCGGCATATCCACCATGCGGGCAGGATTAGCAGGAACCAGCTGCCTTTTGCACAAATATTCAAAAAAGCTTCGGATGCTTGACATCTTCCTTGATATCCCTGTTCTGGAATTTGTCTCGTATGAGCCGCTTTCACTGGTGGTATACGCTTTGAGATATTCCTGATATTCTTCAAAATCCACTGGTTGAAGCAGTGAGAGATCATCCAGTTTGATGTCTTTTAAATTTTTCTCCGCCAGAACAGGATTGGTAGACTGTAAGAAGCGAAAAAATACACGTAAATCATATGCATATGAAATTCTTGTCTTATCACTGGTTGTTGGCTCCTTCGCCCGAAAAAAATCCTTTACATAGGGCGGCAGCTCCAGAAGCATTTCCCGCAGCTTCTCCGTATTCATAATTTTTTCCTGATCTCTATATGTAAGATTAGCCATGTACCCTCCAAAATAATTTTATTTTAATTCTAAAGTACAATGATTATAGCACATACCTGTGAAAAATACCAGGTTACGCGGTTAAACAAAATATTTTTCCGCATAACTTTCCAATAGACCCCTGTCAGTTGCCAATCTCAGACAGACTATAATGAAATAGCAGTGATATTATCCATGATTTCCTGTTCCCGGAATAGATTTGAAACAGCCATTTCATAATCAATGAGTTTTTCTGCCTTTTTTATTTTTTTAAGATATTTATCCGGATTCGTAAACATACGTCCCATATAAAACCAAAGCTCTTTCATTTTAAACAGAACATTTTTACCACCGGAAATAGTCTCCTGATAGCCCTGATATATCGTATTATGAAATTGCAGAAAACGGTCTTTGTTAAGCAGCTTGTGATTTTCAATACCTTGTAACAGACCGGGATTCATCAGCAGCCCCCTGCCAAGCATAATTGTCTGAATATCAGGAAATTGTTCCACAAATTTTTCATAGTCATGAACCGTAAACAGATCCCCATTATAGCAGACCGGATTAACGGATGATGCGAAAGCAGTGCCAAATACTTCCAGATCAGGCGAATTTTTGTAATAATCTTTTTGGATTCTGGGGTGAATAATCAGTTCTTCCAATTGATATTTATTATAAATCTGAATAAGTTCAGAAAATTCTTTCGGGCTGTCTTTGCCGATTCTGGTCTTAATCGAAATTTTCATATCCAGTTCCGAGCATACCTTATCCAGAAACAGATCCAATTCATCCTGAAAGGCAAGAAAGCCGGAGCCTTTCTTTTTGGATACTACCGTGCCGGATGGGCAGCCAAGATTCAGATTTACTTCATTATATCCCAATTGTTTTAATTCCAGCGCCGTCCAGATAAATGCATCTGCCTGATTTGTCAAAATCTGAGGAACCAGACGAATCTGATTATTATGTTCCGGCATGATGTCCTGCATCTCCCGGTATGAGAAACGCCGGTTCTGGTTCGGTACTAGAAATGGCGTAAAATATTTATCTACACCTGGGAAAAATGTATGATGGGCATTCCGATAAATATACCCGGTTATGCCTTCCATCGGGGCAAAATAGTAGCGCATGTTGTCTTCTCCTGTTATTGTGTGGGTTTGAGTTTGGGTTTGAGTTTGGATTTACTTTTAGATCATTATATACAAAGAATTATAGAAAGACAACCTGAGATTTCAATTTGTGAATCGGTCTGTATTAATAATAAGCATATTAATCATACAATATCCTCCTACAAAGTATACCAGCTGTGAGAGGTTTTGTATTAATAAGAATATTAATCATACCGTCTTGTTAGCAATTTCGGTCTTGCTGGAAAGAGTTTTGTATTAATAAGAATATTAATCATACCTATTATTCATACGGGTATAGCCCAGACGTGGGATCCGGGCTATGAGTCAAATATATTAACCTCAGTTGTTAATATACTCACAGTTTAATATAGACCGCGAAAAATGTCAATATATGGAATGACACGAATTGAAACATCTAAAATGCCATGATTCGTGTTTACTTAGAGCCAGCTTATTATTTTCATGGAGACAGGTTAGAAAATATCTTGACGTTTACTGTCAAATATGATAAAAGTAATAAGGTAATACCTTTAATGGGAAGGATGTGGGTGAAATGGAAATACTGCCAATGGAAAAGGTTAATTTAAGCAATTCTGTAAAGGCATATTTGATAAAATACATCCGTGGAATGGACGCAAAACTGGGAACAAAGCTTCCGCCGGAGAATGAAATGGCGAAAAATTTTTCAGTCAGCCGCGTGACGATCAGACGGGCACTGGATGACCTGGAAAAAGAGGGACTGATCCTGCGGATACACGGAAAAGGAACATTCGTTAATCCGGATGCTCTGCAAATTAAGACCAGCTTATTGCCCGGTGGGGAATTCCGCCAATTGATACGGGATTCGGGTTACGAAGCAAAATTTGAAATACAGCGGTTTGAAAAGCTGTTCAGCGATGGAGAAGTGAGCAGAAAACTGGAAATACCCGTAGGAACTCCATATTATCTTCTGGAGAAACTTTATTTTGCGGATCAACATCCGGCAATTGTCAGTATTGACAGAGTTCCCTGCGATTATTTTAATCAGGATCCTGAATCAGAGGAACTGAACGAGTTATCCATTTTTCATATCTTGAAACATAAAGCAGGATGCATTATCAAGCGGGATAAGATTGAAATCGAAACCATGGATTTGGTAAAAATGAAACAATACAGCAGATGCAGTGAAAAAATGGAGTGCAGCAGTGTGTTGTGCTTTCATGGCATTAATTATGATCAGAATAACCGTCCGGTTATTTTAGATACAGAATTTTATAACACCGATTACATACGCTTTAATATGATTAGGGTAAAAGATGTTTACAAAGATTAAGGTTATTCTAGAATAGCCTTTTCTTATAGAAAAAGCAAAGGTAATACCATATTACCCATATTATGAATTAAGGAGAAAAGAGAAATGATGGAGAGGAAACAAAAACAAATCCCTATGCTGGAGAAAATTTTTCACTTATCGGAACGGGGTACCAATGCCAGAACCGAGATGGTTGCAGGATTGACAACTTTTTTGACTTGTGTGTACATAGTAGCCGTAAATCCGGCAATTCTGTCTGCTGCCGGAATGGACACTAAAGCAGTGTTCTGGGCGACTGCTTTGGCTTCAGCGATTGCCTGTATCTGGATCGGAATCTGGGCAAATCTTCCCTTTGCACTGGCACCTGCAATGGGTCTTAACGCATACTTTGCCTATTACGTTGTAAATACTCTGGGTCTGACCTGGCAAAATGCACTTGCCTGTGTCTTTATATCAGGTGTTACATTCATGCTTTTAAGCATCCTGAAGGTGCAGCAAAAAATCGTTGATGCCATGCCGGAATGTATAAAATTATCCGTGGGGGCCGGTATAGGCTTTTTTATCGCATTTACCGGTCTGCATCAGGCAGGCATTATCACCGCATCCAAAGATACACTTTTAACATTAGGTGATTTATCCAATCCGGGTGCACTGCTTGCTTTAGCCGGAATTTTCGTCATGGCGGTTCTTGTCATCAAACAGGTTAAAGGCGGCATACTCATTGGAATCCTTGGAATCACCGTGATCGGCATTTTTATAACCAATCCACTCACTGGAACATCATACACACAGCTTCCGGATACACTTGTTGCATTTGACAATCCGGTTAAAGCACTGGCACCAACGTTAGGCCAGTTATCCATAAAGGGAATGTTTACCGGTGCACCGGTGATCGTCTTAGGTGTTATATTTGCAATTATCAGCTTCCTGTTTGTAGATTTATTTGACAGCATCGGAGTATTGTTAGGCGTTGCCTCCAAAGCCGGGCTGTTGGACAAAGACGGGAATCTTCCATGTGCAGGAAAAGCATTATTCGTCTCTGCCGGAGGCGCCGCTATCGGAGCGCTGCTTGGTACGAATACCGTTACCATCTACGGTGCGGAAAGTACCACAGGTATTGCCGAAGGCGGACGTACCGGTATGACTGCCTGTGTGACAGGAGTACTGTTTCTTCTGGCACTGTTTTTCTCTCCGGTATTTTTAATGGTTCCATCTATAGCGACGGCACCTGCCCTTGTTATGGTAGGTATTTTTATGATAGAACCCCTTCGCAGTATTGATCTGAAGGATATATCCATCGCACTTCCGGTATTTTTAACCGTTGCATTTATGCCATTTTCCTATAATATCGCATATGGTATTCTGTTTGGTATGATTGGTTACACCGTAGGTAAAATCGCAGCCGGAAAGTCTAAAGAATTGACCGGTACCGTAAAAGTACTGACTGTCCTGTTCGTTATTTATCTCGTACTGGACATTATTTTATAAATCAGGAGGAACGCTATGCGTACATTTGAAGAAATAAAAAATACCATTGAAACAGGTCTTGGAAAATATCTCTGTGATCTGAAACTAAAAGATGTCTGTCTTGTTAATGTATATACCAACGAAATATACAGGACAGATATATACATCAAAAATAAACGGATCATTTCCATTGAACCAAATGCCGGTCTTGAAGCAAAAGAATGTCTGGATTGCAGCGGCAAATATGCCATACCGGGATTTATTGATACTCATATGCACTTTGAGTCAACCATGCTGTCTCCGGAAGCATTGGCCTCGGTGGTCGTTCCCCAGGGTACCACCACCTTATGTGCAGACCTTATGGAAATCGCCAATGTAGCAGGGGAAGAGGGCTTAAGGGAGATGTTAGTGTCTATGGACCGCCTGCCTTACCGCATGCTTATTGAAGTATCTTCCAGAGTTCCCACCGCTCCGGGCTTAGAAACAACCGGCGCCATCCTTGGTGAAAAAGAAGTAAAGAAGATTATGGAATGGGAGGAGAGTATCAGTCTGGGTGAACTGGATCCATCCAAAATCTTATTTGTCAAAGAAGAATACATCCATAAAGTTGCTGACACACTTGCACAGAGAAAAATTGTGAATGGACATGCAATCGGAAGATTAGGCCAGGAACTCAATGTATATGCCAGTTCCGGTATTTCCGATGACCATGAATGTGTGAACGCAGAAGAAATGCTTGCCAGACTCCGTGTGGGCATGAAGGTTCTGATCCGCGAAGGCAGCAGTGAACGAAACGTAGAGGAATTGATAAAAGGTGCTGTAAAGGAGCAAATTCCACTGGAAAACCTCATGTTCTGCACCGATGATAAACACGCCAGAGAGATCCAGCAGGAAGGACATATTAATTATAATGTCAACCGTGCAATAGCACTGGGAATCCCCCCTGTTGAAGCAATTAAAATGGCTACTATTTACGCAGCAAAACATTTCCGAATGGAAGATGAAGTAGGAAGTATCACGCCAGGAAGGCTTGCTGATATACAAATTGTCAGTGATATTACAAATATTAAACCCTCAGTTGTCATTTTTGAAGGAAAAATAGTTGCAGAAGACAATGCGCTTCTAAAGGAATGCAAGGTAACCGAATATCCGGAGTGGATTAAAAATACCGTGATTTTGAAAAAACCGGTTACGGAAGAATCCTTTTCCTTTAAGGCAAAATCCAATGGTACTCAGGCAAATGTTCGTGTGATTGATTTAATTCCCAGCCAGATAATCAATAAAGAACTGATCGACATTTTGCCAGTCCGGGAAGGAGAAATTATTTCGGATACAGAACGTGATATTTTAAAACTGGCTGTAGTAGAGCGTTATGGAAAATCAGGCGATATCGGCATGGGATTTGTACATGGATTTGAACTGAAAAATGGCGCTCTGGCATATTCCATGTCACAC
>NZ_JAWYAJ010000569.1:0-43477 GCF_034124845.1 Robinsoniella sp. | reverse complement strand
TTCATTATTTGTTTGTGCCTTGAGCGAAGCGAAAGGAATGTTGAGAAATATGAAAGGTTGGAAAAGATTAATATCCGGTATATTGACAATGGTATTAATGATCACGAGCATTTTACCAATGACAGTGTCAGCGGCAGAAAACTTAACACCGGGTCATGATTTTACGGCGGACTGGATCTGGAGCAATGATGCAAGAGAAGCCGGTCAGTGGATGAGTTTTCGTAAAACATTTGATTTGGAGAAAGTGCCGGAAAAAGTAGAGGCATACGTAGCAGCAGATTCAAAATACTGGCTGTGGATTAATGGTGAAATGGCAGTATTTGAAGGTATGGTAAAAACCGGACCGAACAGAACGGATATGTATTATGACAAAGTAGATATTGCAAAATACCTGAAAGAAGGCAAGAACACGATAGCCGTACAGGTTGTTTACTTTGGTAAAAGCGGTTACGGTTTCAAAGATTCCGGTAAGCCCGGCTTCTTATTCGACGCAGAGTTTGGAGAAGGAGCACTGGAGAACGGCACAAAAATTGTCAGTGATACCAGCTGGAAGACAATCAAAGATCCTGCTTATGGAAAACACAATATGGATTCCAACTACAGACTGGCGGAACCCAATATTATGTATGATGCCAATGCAGAACTGACTGGATGGCAGGGAACAGAATTTAATGATTCCAAATGGAAGAATGCCGTAGTTCAGGCAAAAGCAGGAGAAGCTCCTTACAATAATCTGTGGGAACGCCCGATTCCCCAGCTGAAAGTAGACGATGTGGTGAGATACACGGCAGATGGTACAGACGGAACAGGTACCTGGAAAGAAGAATATATTGATTCTTCCGCAAATGATGTATTTACTGCCCTGGAACTGCCGGATGAATATAACGTTTCTTTGACATTTATGGTAGATCCGATTGCTACGACAGGGTCTAACGCCCCATTTGCGGGTTCTATGGGATTAGCGGTTAATATGAAAGATGATAATAACTTTTATATGCCTCAGGTAAGTATGGCGGACTTAAATAATATGCAAAGTAAGGATTACGCAAATTATAAGCCCCATATAAGAATTAATGGCGGATGGGATGTAAAAGGCCCTTATGATATCAGCAGCTTAATTCCGGGAGACAAGCGTTTTAATACAAAGCACACCATGACTGTTAGCGTGGATGCGAACGGATTTGATGCAACTGTAGACGGTACCGATATGGAAAGAGTCAACACAACTGCATTAAAAGGCGGTTCCATCGGTTTTAGAAACGATAATATGGAAAAGGTTCGTATTTACAGTCTGGAAGTAAAATCTGCAGATAACAGCACAGTTCTGTTCAAGGACAACTTTGCAAATGATAAGCTAGGGAAGCGCATGACTCAGTTTAAAAAGTTGTCAGGTGCTGTTGACCCTGAAATCAAAGCAGATGAAAATGGGGAGCATTACTTGTCTCAGACAAATTCAATTATTAAGGCAGGTACCGTAAAACTTGGAGAAGGTGTAAAACGATATACCATCAGAAATGCAACAAACCTTCAGGGTACCCCTTATCTCAAAGTAAAAGCGGCAGCAGGCAAACGTATTGATATGTATACCGATACCTGGCTGGAACCCGCTGGAAATGGAAACTCAGTCAGACATGCCTACATCACAAAAGATGGAGAGCAGGAATTTGAAGCACTGGGATGGGTAAACGGATATGATGTTTACTTTGAAATTCCGGAGTCTGTAGAAGTACTGGAATTGGGATTCCGCCCGTCCACTTACAACACAACGCCGGCTGGAAGCTTTACCAGCGAGGATGAAGACTTAAACTTATTGTATAAAAAGTCTTATGATACCCTGTTAGTAACCATGAGAGATAACTACATGGACTGCCCGGACAGAGAAAGAGCACAGTGGTGGGGAGATGCCGTAAACGAAATGCAGATGGCATTCTACGCCATGGACAGCAATGCAGGACTGCTTTACAAAAAAGCATTGAACCAGGTACTTGGATGGAAGAATGCGGCTGGACAGCTGCCTACAACAGCACCAAATGGAATTGATGCCATTTCAGAACTTCCCATGCAGGCACTGGCAGGCGTAATGTCCTTCTGGCAATATTACATGTATTCCGGAGATGCGCAGCCTATGACTGACGGATACGATTCACTGCTGGCTTACCTGAAGCTTTGGAGCCTTGAATCCGATGGATTTGTATCTCACAGAGGTGGAACCTGGGACTGGATGGACTGGGGAAATAATCCGGATGCAAAAATTATCGAACAGGAATGGTATTACATTGCAGCACAGAGTGTATTAAATATGGCTCAGACACTGGATAAACCGAAAACAGATATTGAATTTTTGGAAGAACGCCTGTACAGCATTGAGTCTAAGTTTGATAAAGCGTTCTGGGATAAGTCAAAAAATGCATACTACAGAGGTACCGGAAGCGGCAAAGCAGATGACCGTGCCAATGCATTAGCAGTATATGCAGGACTCGCACCGGCAAGCCGTTATGCAGGTATTGAGAAATTACTGGAAACCCAGATGGAATCCAGCCCATACATGGAAAAGTATGTATTAGAAGCTTTGTACATGATGGGATATGATGACGAAGCTATGGCGAGAACAAAAACCCGCTATAAAGAGATGATCGAAGATGAATTTCCTACCTTATGGGAGTTCTGGGATAAAAAAGCAGGTACCAGAAATCATGCATGGTCCGGCGGACCTCTTACCATGATGTATATGTTTAATGCTGGTATTACACCACTGTCACCGGCATATGAAAACTTCCAGGTAAGACCACAGACAGCAGGATTAAAGGATATCAGCGCAGAGATACCTTCACCAAAAGGCAATATCGCGGTAACTGTAAAAGAAACAGACAGTGATATTACATTAGGTGTAACCGTACCGGCAGGTTCGAAGAGTGCTGACATCTACGTTCCAAGAATTGATGGCAAACAGACCATGATTCAGTTAGGAGGTCAAACCATCTATGCAGACGGAGGGGAACTTGACTTACCGGATGGCGTAACATATAAGGACGAAGACAATGAATATGTAGCATTTACCGTAGAAAGCGGAACGTATTCATTTGTAAGCAGCGAATTTACAGGAGAGGAAAAAGAGCAGTACGACGTAAATGTAAAAGTAGTGGGACAGGGAACGATTCAGGTAAATAATGCTGAAGTTACAGTGCCATATCAAAGCCAGGTTAATAAAGGTGAAAAAGTTACCATCACTGCAACACCGGCAGAGGGCTGGGCAATCCAGAAGGTAACGGGTACTTATCCGGAAATCATTTCGGAAGAAAACAGCAAGGTTCCTTATACGAAGGAAATCACAGCAGACCGGAATGTAAACTTTACCGCTGTATTTACAGAGATTCCAAAGGAAAGACATGTTTTAAGCGTAAATGCAAAGGGATTGGAATATGCAGCAAATGTTAAAATTAATGGTGTAGAAAAGAGAATCCCATTTGCAGGAGCCTTTAAAGAAGGTCAGGAAGTGACCATTGAAGCAGAGGTACTGCTGCCATTGAACTATGAGTTTTCAGGGTGGAGCACAGAAGCAGGTGCCACAGATGGAACCACAGCAACGGTGACAATCGGTAAGGAAGATGTTGATGTTTCCTTTGAACTGACAGAAAAAGTGGGAAAAATTACACCGGTAACTGTCACAGTAGCTGATAAGCCAGAAGGCGGCGGTTCCTGGGATAAGAGCAATTTAGTGGATGGACAGCGTATTTCGACAAATGATTCTAATGGATTTACTTCACAGACTTACAGTACAAAAGATATCAGTAAAAATCCGCATAATATTGTGTTAGATCTTGGAGACGTAAAATCTGTAAATCAGGTAGCTTTATTCCCAAGGACAAATGCAGCTGCAGGAGATAATTTAAGCTGTGCATTCCCGGAATCCTTTAAGATCTATGTAAGTACAGACAACAAAAACTGGCAGTTAGTGAGATCTGTAGCAGATCAGCCAAACCCCCGCTTTAAAGAGCAGGTTTACAGCTTTGCATCCCATGAAGCCAGATATATTAAAATAACTACAACCAGGCTTGGCGCTGTGGCAACCGATGAAGGCAGCCCCAATAATTTCCGGGTACAGCTTGCAGAAATTGAAGTGTACAGCAATCCGGAAGTAACACTTCCTTCCAAAGATGCATTAGTGAACGTGTTAAAAGAAGCGGACGATGTAAGAAAGACAGAAAAGTATCTGGAAGCAACCATTGCAACACAGCAGGTATTCGATGAAGCATACAATACAGCTCAGTTGGTACTGGAAGAAGAAGATGCAGATGCAGACAAGGTAACTGGAGCTGAACAGGGGATGAGATCTGCAATTGACGGTTTGATTCCTGCACCGAAGCCAATTACCCTTGTGGATGAAGTAAACGGCATTTCTATCTATGCTGAAGCAGGCGTACTGCCGGATAATGTGGAATTAAGAACAGCCCTGATTGAAGCAGGACATGAAAAGAATGAAACAGTAACAGAGGCAATGAAGGATGTTACCGACAAATTTACTGCATTTGATATTACCCTTTGGGCTGAAGATGTGGAATTGTCTCTGGGTGAAAATCATGTCACCGCAACTATGAAGGTGCCGGCAGGATATGACACGGATAAACTGGCTTTAATCTATGTTTCCGGTGAAGGAGAGAAGACAGAACTTTCATTTACCTATACAGACAGCAGTAAAACTGACATCCGGTTCCAGGCAGATCTTCTTGGAAGCTATGTGTTAGCAGACGGAGCAGGTGAAGGCGGCGAATTAGCAACACTGAGCACCATAAAAGCTACTGCATTGAAGCCGTCCATGCTTTGGGATGAAACAACAAGAATTAACCAGATTATGGCATATGATACCAGGGGACAGATTGTAGATTTAACAAATGCTGTCATTACATACGACACCAGTAATGGTAATACAGCCGTTGTAGATGAAACTGGTTTGATTACTGCTAAAAATACAGGAACAGCAAAAATCTTAGTAAACGTTACTTTAGATGAAATGCAGGCATCCGGTTATGTTCGTGTAACGACAGCAGAACCTGAGACTGTAAATCCGGTTAAATCAGAAGCATCAAAAGACAGTATAACATTACAGACAACAGATGGATATGAATATGCAGTATGGACAGGCAGTACAGGATTAGTATTTACAGAGAACCCAGTATTTACAGGATTAAATCCGGCAACGGAATATGTATTCTACCAGAGAATCGCTGCAAATGAAAACCATATTGCAGGAAACTTAAGTGAACCGTTAAGCGTCACCACGGACAAAGAAATAATGACAGGCCAGAT
The DNA here is from genome assembly GCF_034124845.1 of Robinsoniella sp. Lineage (NCBI taxonomy): Bacteria > Bacillati > Bacillota > Clostridia > Lachnospirales > Lachnospiraceae > Robinsoniella > Robinsoniella sp. Next base: position 38,173 of record NZ_JAWYAJ010000569.1, on the reverse strand, counting down.
CAGCCTCACTGGTACCGCTAAAGAAGGAGAAACACTTACTGTAAATACATCAGGTATCCAGAATCCTAAGAACCTGGTATATGTATGGAAACGCGGAGACCAGGGAATCCCAGGTGCAAACGGAACCTCCTATAAGCTTACAAAATACGATGTGGGACAAAAGATTTCTGTAGTGGTAACATCTGATATTATGGCAGGTATTTTTACGGCGACTACAACGGAAGTTGTAAAACCGGCAGAAGTTATCGTAACCGGAGTTACTTTGAATAAAACAAGCATGACGCTGGAAAAAGGAAAGAGTACAACATTAAAAGCAGCAGTTGTACCATCCAATGCCTCCAATCAGGCAGTGTCCTTTAAGAGCAGCAGTACATCGGTTGCTACAGTATCCCAGAGCGGTAAAGTCTTGGCGAAAAAAGCAGGAACCGCGGTTATTACCGCAGTAAGTGCCAATGGAAAGACAGCAGTTTGTAAAATAACCGTTACCCAAAATCCGGACGGAGTAAAATTAAACAGAACAAGTAAGACTCTGGGAGTAAAGGAAACTTATACCTTAAAACCAACGTTAAAACCTTCCTATGCAGCCAATAAAAAGTACACATGGACATCCAGCAATAAAAAGGTTGTAAAAGTAAACTCCAAAGGAAAATTAACAGCAATCAAAGAAGGAACTGCTGTTATTACGGTTAAGACAAGTAATGGTAAAAAGAATACCTGTAAGGTAACGGTAAAAAAAGCACCTGTTAAGCTTACTTTAAATGAAAAAAGAAAGAAATTAAAGCCAGGTAAGACATTTGCTTTGAAGGCAAAACGCTCCAGCAAGAGTGCAGGCAGGATTACTTATACAAGCAAAAATCCTAAAATTGCAACCGTTAATTCAAAAGGCGTAATTAAAGCATTAAAAAAAGGCAGGACAATAGTAACAGCAAAATTGTACAACGGAAAATCAGCAGAAATAAAGATTACAGTTGAATAACAATTTGATTTTTTTACAATCGCGGAAGCAGCCAATCGGACACCACAGGGTGTCCGCCTGGCTCGCAAAGCTGTACTCGCTGACCGCGATATTAAAGAAGGGGAAAGGTTGACAGAAAATTATGAAAAAGAATAAATGGATATCACTTATTTTAGCCATCGCAATGGTGATAACGTCCTTAATGCCAACGACAGCAATGACTGCAATGGCTGCAGGGGGCAATACCGCTATCAGAGAATTGATGGTAGACAATGTAGTTAATCCGGTTGGAATTGACAATACTGCTCCGAGGTTTTCCTGGAAAATGGACTCGGCAGTACAGGGACAGATTCAGACTGCTTATCAGATCCAGGTATCTGAGCTGGGCGGCAATGAGGTATGGAATACCGGTAAAGTGGAAAGTGATAAAGCAGTTGATATCATTTATGAAGGAAGTGCACTGACATCCTCCACAACTTACCAGTGGCATGTTACCGCATGGGATAAAGATGATAATGCAATTGTATCCGATCATGCAACCTTTGAGATGGGTCTGTTAGAAGAAGATGCATTCAGTGATGTAAACTGGATTCGTATGCCAAAAAAAGGCGATCCTGATCCGGATGCCCAGGAACCGGTAATTGATAAAAGCGTCTATACCATCGAAGCAAACTTACAGTTTAAGGATGCGGTAGGGCTTGTATTTGCGGCAAAGGACAATTCCCATTTCTATATGTGGCAGTTAAATAATAATATGGAACAGGGAGTAAAGGGAAGCTGGCTTCGCCCTCATGTATGGAACGGCAACGGCGGAACATTTAATCCTGAGAATATTAGTAATTACAATGGATACCAGCTGGAGGATGAATTGTTAGACAATACAGACTATAATCTGAGACTGGTAGTTAATACAACGACCCATATAGTTGAAACTTATATTAATAATGATTTGGTAAATTCATTAGATTGTAAAGATGCAGATTTATCTTATGGTAAAATTGGATTTCGACAGGCAACCAATCCGGTAGGCGGATTCAGGGAGCAGGTATGGCTGGATGATATGAAGGTAACTGCTAATGATGGAACTGTTTTATTCTATCAGGATTTCTCTCTGGATAATGACACACAGTTTGATGGCGGCGTAGTAGAAAACGGGAAACTTTATTTAGCTTATGGTGAGAACCAGGGTGATAAAGTATTTCTGAGTAAGGACAGCTCCATGTATTACCGTTTTGATACAGACTTTACGATCAAATCCGGTAAAGCAGGAATTATCTACGGCTCAAATGCAGAAGGTACCCAATTCTATTATTCACAGATCAATCCAAATTACAGTTCAGGACCTGCAGTTGTACAGCACATAAGAGAACTGGACGGAAGAAAATATGAGTTTGATCGCGGTTCTATCAGTAATATTACAAAAGAAGATCTGGTTAATAAAAAACACCACTTTACCCTTACCTGTTCAAATAAACAGGAAGTACGCATCTACATCGATGGCGTAGAAGCAAAATACCATGACAAGTTAGATAAATTCCAGTTTGATGGAAAATTTGGTTTTAACAGCGATGGCGGGGATGATGTGGTATATGATAATATCGTTGTAAAAGTAGCAGGTATGCCTAAAGTATTCACAGATGGTAATACAGTAGAAAACATTTTTGACAACGGAACGGTAGAGAATGGCGGATTGCGCATAGCCGGTGAAAGTACAGCATTATTAAAGAATGCACTTAGCGGCAAACCTGATCCGGAACCGGAACCGGATGCACCCGTACACTATATCGTAGAATCTGATATCACCGTAACCAGTGATTCAGCGGGTATTGTATTCTCTGCATCAGACAGCAGCAACATGTTCATGTGGCAGATTAACGGTGCAGACCATAAAGGAAAATTATATTTAAGACCTCATATCTGGGATAACGGAAAACCGCACTATGACAAATATGAAAAAGATATCAGCAGTTTCTTTGATTATAATACAGAGATTCTGAACAAAGAAGTTCATGTAAAAATTGAAGTGACAAATCAGGAAATTAAAACATCTATTAATGATAAGCTGGTTGATACTTTCCAGGTAACTTCTGAGACACCAGGTAAAATTATGGATGGAAGAGTGGGATTCCGCTCCGGAACAGCAACAGAAAACTTTATGGTTGATAATCTGAAAGTGACTACTTTTGAAGAAGGCGGACCGGCAGAAGGAACCATAAAACTTTCTTATGATTTTGATGACGGTATAAATCCATTTGGAGGAAGTGCAGGACAGGCAAGTTCAGGTTCCTTCAAGGACGGTAAATTTGTAGTAAAAGGCAATGCAGGTGTACTTTTGACTAAAGATTATTCCAATCTGGGAATGCCCATGTTCAGAAAAACATTTGAAACAGAAGATAAAGAAATTGTAAGTGCAAAAGTATACGCATCCTCACTGGGTGTATATGATCTGTATGTAAACGGAACCAGAGTGGGACGTCCGGATGAAAATGGCGAAACCATCTATGATGAAATGAAACCGGGCTGGACCGATTACAATGAAAGAGTCTTATATTATTCTCATGACATTACAGACTTAATGAAAAAAGGCGGAGACAACGTAATTCTGGCACAGGTAGGAACCGGATGGTGGACAGGAAGAATTTCCTATAATACCTATGGTACCAAAGATATGGCATTTTTAGCTAAGACAATCATTACTTACAGCGATGGAACACAGAAAGTTTTAAATACAGACAGTTCCTGGAAGACAAGTAAAGAAGGCGTTATTCGTGAAGCTGATATCTGGGATGGAGAAACTTATGATGCAAATTACCCAAGCGCATCCGTAATGTCTACTTCAGAATATACAGAAGACGAGAGCTGGAGCAAAGTAAGCTATGACACGAACTTTAATGGAGTAATTTCTGCACAGGTAGGACAGACAATTCAGGTTCGCAAAGAACTGGAGCGTACTCCGGTTACTACAAGTGTATACCAGGGTAGTAAGGATAACGGATCTGATTACGGTACGGTAAATGTTGTCAAAGATGATTACAAGGCAAATGATGTAATTGAATTGAAAAAAGGCCAGACGGTTGTCTATGATTTGGGACAAAATATGGTAGGATGGCCGAACATTACAGTAAAAGCACCAAAAGACGCACAGATCAGCATGCATTTTGCAGAAATGTTAAATGACAGCGGTAAGAAATCCAGAGGAAATGATGGTCCGGAAGGAAGCCTTTATATGGCTAACTACAGATCAGCCGCTTCCACATCCATTTATATTGCAAAGGGTGACGAAACAGAAAGCTACCGCCCCACATTTAGTTTTTATGGGTTCCGGTATGTATCCATTTCCGCCGATACCGATATCACAATTGACAGCTTCAAGGCAGAAGTACTGGGTTCCGCTATCCCGGAGACAGGCAGCCTGGAGACCAGCAATGCATCGGTAAATCAGTTAATCAGCAATACCCTCTGGGGACAGAGAAGCAACTATTTAAGTGTACCGACAGACTGCCCGCAGAGAGATGAGCGTCTTGGATGGTCCGGCGATACACAGGTATTTATCGGCGCAGCATCTTACAATGCCAATGTGGCAGGTTTCTTCAATAAATGGGGACAGGATGCAAGAGACAGCCAGACAAGTGCCGGACAGTATACCGATACAATTCCAAGATCTGCTGCAGTAGGTGCAGGTAATGCAGCCTGGGGAGATGCGGGCGTTATTGTTCCGTATACCATGTACAAAATGTATGGAGATACGCAGATTATTTCCCAGATGTATGAATCGATGGAAAAATACATGAACTGGCTGAACAGCAGAGGTTTTGAGGGTGCAGGCCTTGCTTACTGCGACTGGCTGGCACCAAATGAACAGGACAACCAGGGACTTATTCGGAATCTGATTGCATGTGCTTACTACGCATATGATACTCAGTTAATGGCTGAAATGTCAGATGCCATTGGAGAAACAGAGAAAGCAGATGCATACAGAGCCAGATTTGATGAAATTAAAAATCATTTCCAGGAGAAATACATTAATAATGACGGTACTTTAGCAGCCGGGGCAGATACACAGACAGGATACTTAATTACTTTAAAAGTAGACTTGTTTAAAGATGAAGAGCAGAAGCAGGCAGCAACGGAGATTCTGGTTAATAAGATCAAAGCAAATGGAAACAAACTTGGTACCGGCTTTGTAGGTACTGCTATGCTGAACCAGACTCTTACAGAAGCAGGTGCAGTTGATATGGCTTACACCCTGTTACTGCAGAGAGATAATCCATCCTGGATGTACAGTATTGACCAGGGAGCAACCACAATCTGGGAGCGTTGGAATTCCTATACAAAGGAAAACGGATTCGGACCGGTAGATATGAACTCCTTTAATCACTATTCTTATGGTGCGATTGTAGAGTGGATGTACAGCGATATGCTGGGAATCAAAGCAGATGAAGACCAGCCTGGATTCAAGCACATTGTATTAAAACCACAGCCGGACAGAAGAGCTGACGAAGATATCCCTGCAAACCAAGAACGGATTACCTGGGTAAAAGGTTCTTACGATTCTGCATACGGAATGATAGATGCAGAATGGGATTGGTCAGAAGACGGATTCAACTATACGGCAACGATACCTGCAAATACTACAGCAACCGCATATATTCCGGTCGAAAAAGACATGGAAGTTACGGTAAACGGTGTACTGGCAGATGAATTTAAGAAAGAAAAAGATGGCATTCAGTATGTGGATACGGTAGATGGAAATGCAGTATTTGAAATTACGGCAGGAACATATGTATTTAAAACCGCATATAAAGAAGCAGCAGACAAGACAGAATTAAAGAAAGCAATTCAGGATGCAAAAGATGTAAAAGAAACAGATACTTACAAAAATGCAACGATAAATTCACAGTCAGCATTTGACTCCGCTTTGACAGCAGCAGAAAAAGTATTAAAGAATGGTAAAGCAACTGCAGATGAAATTACCAAAGCAATTGCAGATCTGTCTAAAGCAACAGAAGGCCTGACCGCAGAGGAAAAGCCGGCAGACAAAACTGAGCTTGAGAAGACAATCAAAGAAGCCAACGATATGATGGGAACAGATAAGTATCAGACAGCTTCAAAAGAAACAAAAGAAGCTTTTGACAATGCTTTAAAGGCAGCACAGGATATCTTTATGAAAGAAGGTGCAACCGAAGAAGAAATAGCAGATGCCATTGACGTTTTACTTGGAGCAATGGAAGGCCTGCAGCCGGAAGAACCTCCTGTTGTACTTCCTCAGGTACTTACGGATGAAGCAAACGGCGTGACATTAACAGCCGAGACCGAGACATGGCCAAGAGACACACAGCTTCTGGTAGATAGAGTGGAAAGCGGCAGCAGACATGACCTGGCAGCAGAAGCATTAAAAGATGTTACCAGAGAATTTACGGCACTGGATATTGCCTTAACTTCCGCACAGGGAGAGGTATCTCTGGATGGAAAAGAAGTACAGGCAGCAATGAGAATACCGGAATACTATGATGCAGATCAACTTGCACTGTATAAGGTATCGGATGATGGGGTAAAAACAGAGCAGGCATTTACGTTTACGGATGAGAGCAAGACAGAGGTTACCTTTAAAACAAGTACATTAGGATTACTTGTATGGGCTGACTTACGACTTGTACCAGATGAAAACGGACTTCAGGTAGTATTTGAAAAAACCAATATGCTTTGGGATGAAACAACCAGAATCCTTGAGATTTCAATGAAAGATGAAGATGGAGAAACCATTGATTTGTCCAATGAAACATTTTTTGTGGAATCTGACGATGAAAATGTTGCATATGTGGATAAAGATGGTATAATTAATGCAAGGAATGCAGGAAAGGCAAATATAACCGTTAAATTGACATATAATGAGGTAGAATATACCAGAGTTACTCCAGTTACGGTCAGTGAAATTTACCCATTAAAACCTGCAGCAGCTAAAATTACAGCAGACAGCATTACATTAAAAGAAATCTCCGGTTATGAATATGCAATACAGACAGGGGATCAGGAATTAATATTTGGTAATTCACCTGTATTTACAGGATTAAAACCAAATACGGACTATAGTTTCTATCAGAGAATTGCAGCTACAGATACACATGAAGCAGGAAGACTGAGTAAAGTACTCGAGGCTGCTACAGAGAAAGACACATTAAAAGGTTCTGTTGTTATTAAGGGAACCGTAAAAGAAGGTCAAACCCTTACATTAGATACCACAGGTATCCAGAATGCAGACAAACTGGTTGTGAAGTGGATGCGCGGGAATCAGGTGATTGACGGAGCTTCCGGTACAAGTTACAAGCTTACCAAATTAGATGTGGGTTATCAGATTACAGCAGTTGTATCAGCAGAAAACTTAAACGGAACATTATCTGCAGCAACTCAGGAAAAAGTAGCACCACAGGAAATATTTGCGGAGAAAGTTTCACTGAATAAGTCCGAACTTTCCATCAAAAAAGGTAAAAAGTATACTTTAAAGACCAGTGTTGCACCATCTAATACCACTAATAAAAAACTCACCTGGAAGAGCAGCAACACATCTGTTCTGAAAGTAGACCAGAATGGACAGATAACTGCCAGAAAATCAGGAAGAGCTACCGTAACCGTTACAACCGTAAATGGCAGGAAAGCATCCTGCAGAGTAACTGTTACACAGGCAGTAGATAAAATTAAGCTGAATAGAAAATCAAAGACTTTAGGTGTGCAGGAAACATATACCTTAAAGAGTACGCTTGTTCCAAAATATGCAAAAACAAGCAAGATTACATGGACAAGCAGCGATAAGAAAGTTGCATCGGTTAATTCCAAAGGTAAGATAACAGCTAAGAAAACAGGTACGGCTACAATTACAGTACGGACCGGAAACGGCAAAACCGCAGAATGCAGGATTACGGTAAAAAATAAACCAAAATCCGTTAAACTTAGTGCATCTGTTAAAAATCTGAAACCTGGAAAGACCTTACAGTTAAAAGTAACACGTTCCAGCGGCAGCGCAGGAAAGGTAACATTTATATCTACAAATGAAAAAGTGGCAACGGTTAGTTCTTCCGGAAAAGTAAAAGCTTTGAAAAAAGGAAAAACAACCATTAAAGCAAAGACCTATAACGGTAAATCAGATACGTTGGTTATCCATGTAAAGTAAGTATGTGACACTCATAGGGGAGGCTTTTACAGCTCCCCATACAGTAAAATCTGGCAAAGGATAGACTCTGGTTCATTTTTCAATGAGGCTCAAGGGGGAAAGCAGGATCATATATGAAATGGAAATTAATACATAAAGCAGCGGCGTTAGCCCTGGCATTTTCTTTAGTTATTCCGTCCACAGCAATGGCAGCACCTCAGACGGAGAAAAATACGGAACGGACAACTGAGGTAAAACCCCAGACAGAGCCTGTTACGGAACCTGTAACAGGGCATCCCGTGGAAACTGAATATATTACAGAGCCAGATTCGGCTGTATTGACAGAAATACCTGTGGAAACAGACTCAGAAGAGCCTGCAGAGACAGACACAGAGACCGAGGAAGAGACAGAATCGGAGACACAAAAGAAGGATGAAGAGAGCACGGAACCCCAGATGGAACCGGCGACGGAGATGACACAGGAAGAAATAGAAGGAAATCTTGCGCTGATTGAACAGCAGCACCTTGAAGAACCAAAAGAGATTGAAAAGCCTTTTGGGATTACGACCGTAGATAAGGTATATGCGCTGTCCAGGCGGAAGAATCTGGAGATCTATGAAGAAAAAAGTGTCAAATCAAGACCGGTGGGAGAGCTGGAGAGAAACGGGTTGTGCTTTATCTTAGAGGAAGATGAAAAAGGCTGGGTTTATATAGAGTCAGGAGAAGTAAGAGGTTTTGTAAAAAGCAAGAGTCTTCTTACCGGGAAAAAAGCGAAAAGTTATGTAAAAAGGAAAAAGGAAAAAAATCTTTCTACTGCAGACTGTCTCATAAGCCCCATGAAAAACAAAGCATGGACTTATACAAAGACAACTGCGCAGAAGACCGTAGTGAAAAAGGTATATGCAATTTCCAAGATGGATGGGGTATGTATCCAGGAACGGAAAAAAGAAAATTCAAATGTCATCGGTGTATTGCCGGAAGGCGGACTTTGTTACGTACTGGCGGATCAGGATGAAAAATGGATTTATGTAGAATCCGGTTATGTGCGTGGATTTGTTCAGCGTAAGAATCTCATAAAAGGAAAAAAAGCAGTAGAACTTGTTAAGATGAACAAGGAAGAAAATTATGAGTTTGCCAGAGAACTGATTCCCATGGAAGAAAATAGTTCCTTATATTATACACTTACCACGGTAAGGGAAATTACCGCTTCCAGTGCACTCCGCAATTCTATGGTGGATTTTGCAAAGCAGTTCTTAGGCAATTCCTACGTTTGGGGCGGCACGAGCCTTACAAACGGGGCGGATTGCTCTGGCTTTGTGCAGAGTATTTACAGCGAGTTCGGATATTCCATACCTCGTGTAGCAGAGGACCAGGCGAGATTTGGCATGCAGATTCCGGTAGGGGAGGCAGCACCTGGGGACTTGATCTTTTATGCCAGGAATGGATATGTTTATCATGTAGTCATGTATATTGGTGACGGGCAGGATATTGAAGCACACAGCAGTGCAAGAGGAATTATTACCAACAGCGTAAGTTACGACAGCGCTGTATGGGCAGTCCGTATTATTGAAGACGATGTGATCTTAGATGACGGGTCAGAAAATGAAAGCGGCGGCCAGGGCGATACCCAGCTTGCACGGGAGCAGGATTATGGGCAGCATCTGGGGAACTTTACTTTAACGGCTTATTGCAGCTGCCCGGTCTGCTGCGGTGTCTGGTCGGGAGGGCCGACAGCCAGCGGAGCCATGCCTGTACAGGGCAGAACTGTTGCCATGGGAGGAATTCCGTTTGGAACCAGATTGATTATTAATGGGGAAGTCTATACCGTAGAAGACAGGGGAACCCCTTACGGACACGTGGATATCTATATGAATAACCATGAGGAAGCCCGTGTATTCGGACGACAGCAGGCAGATGTATATTTAGCAAATTAAAAAGTACCAGAGCTGATCAGGGAGGGATTTGCTCTGGTGCTTTTTTGAAAGTAGTCTAAAATTACCATACAGCAGTGCTCAATAATTGAGTATTGCTGTATTTTTTGTCAGTTAAAAGGAAAATGATCTGATAACAGACACCATTTAAAATGAGTGAACGAATACCAGACCATCATATCCCCGCAACTATATGATAACATTTTTCAGCGATTAGTCAATGTTGTATTCTAAAGTTTTGGTAGAAAATGTTAAAATAAAATAGGTTTCATAATAACTTTCAGTATTTACCCGGGTATATTTTGAGTAGATAATTTCTTTGCCGGAATTCTGATTTCTACTTCTGTCCCATCGCCTTCGTTGCTGCTGTAAGCCAGGCCAAAATCTGTGTTATTATAAAAAAGCTGCAAGCGTTCATGAGTGTTATAGATTCCGATATTGCTACCGGAAATACTTTCACCTGCACCTGTGAGAATAATTTTTAGTTTATCTTCTGAAATCCCCACACCGTCATCCGATACAATCAATACTAATACTTCATCTTCCAGCCATCCTGTAATCAGAATAGTACCCATTTTTTCTTCTTTCTCAAAAATACCGTGCATAATGGCATTTTCCACCAGAGGCTGAAGAACCAGCTTGGGAATTTCGTAATCCATCATCTCATCGGGGACATCAATAATAAATTCAATCTTATCCTGATAACGCATGTTCTGCAGTTTAACATAAAGAGATACCTGTGTAATTTCTTCTTTCAGGGATATTGCGATATTTCCTTTATTCAGTGTCAGTTTGTAGAATTTTGACAATGCCTGTACGGCTTCTGTCACCTTTTCTTCCTGGTGGCTCAGGGATAGCCAGTTGATCATATCCAGGGTGTTGTACAGAAAATGCGGGTTAATCTGAGACTGAAGAGCTTTAAACTCTGCAATTCTTAGTTCTTCTGCTGATTTCGCCTGATTGTCCATCAGTGTATTCATCTCGGTACTCATATAATTATAGGTATCTATTAAATCTCCCACTTCATCATGTATCTGCGCTGTCTCCATAGAGACGGGACGTCCTGTCCTTACCGTCTTCATCTGGTTAATTACCGCACCCAGACGCTTTGTAATGGAACGGGAGAGGGTGGTTGCCATAATGAACGCCACCATGAGGAAGAACAGATAAAACATAACAAATTGTATAATTAATAATTGTCCCTTATTTTGCAGGGACTGCGCCGGTAAAATAGAAACCATATACCAGGATGTGTGGGCTACGTTGTAAAATCCTGCATATACCTCTTTTCCAAGGACAGTTTTTGTAATGTAGTTATTGGACTGCATAAAGGAATCTTTAATGGTATCGTAATTCATCAGGTAAGTGCCTGCCAGGGCAATATTTGATGAGGATACCAGGGCATTTCTTTCATTTACAATATAAGAAACCGTATTGTTTTCGGATATTCCCTGCATCAGCAGCTGATCCATATTATCCTGGGAGTAATAAACCACCACGTAGATGGAAGGATCTTCCGGTGCGGAAGTCTGTGATTTTACCTTGCGCACATAGGACATAGAACCATAGTTTTCTACCTCTTTTGGGGAAAGGTAGAACTTGGGACAGAACAGAGAAGGAATGGGGGTACTGTTAAAGATACCGTTCCAATAGGAACCCCGAACTTCACTGGAATGCAGAAATATGGATTTTTGCCCGTTATAATCCTCATAAAAATCTTCCGTGGGAAGGTCCATATATATTTTAATATCCGTAATCAGATTTCCATCAATCATAGAATTTGTAAAGGTATAGAAATCCTCTGTTTTTGGTGAGCGGAGCAGCTGTAACAGGCGAAAGGAGTTTTTCTCATTCAGTAAATCATCGAGATATGCATTGTCTAAAATGGAGTCACTGACTGCATTAATCTGATCCATGGCTGCATTTATCGTGGACGAAGAGTGTTTGGAAAAGTTTTGCTCCTGTCGAATCGTCTCAGATACAATGGTATCGTACATCTGTCCATAAAAAAAGTATGCAATTACAATCGTAGGAATGATGATCAGCACCAGATGTGTGATCATAAATTTGGACTGAAGCCTCATATTAGAATATAAATCTTTCAGAGGTTTTAGAGGTCTTATCATTTCAGCACCTTCTCCCGATACTCAGAAGGCGAGAGACCAACGATTTTTTTAAAACTCTTGCTAAAATAATTACCGTCCGAATAGCCGACTTTAGAAGAGATATCAGTTATCTTGTATCTGGGGTCGGACAGCAGCTGTTTTGCCTTTTCCATGCGGTATTCCGTAATATACTGGTTCAGAGTCTGATGGGTTTCTGTTTTAAACAGGGTACAGACATAAGAAGTAGAAAGATAGACATGTTCACTAATATCTTTCACGGATAAGGTATCATTCATAAAATTCTTCTGTATAAAATCTTTTATCATAAAGATTGTTGAATTTTCCTGTACCTGGGTATCTAGAGCTTCAAAATAAAAATCTATTTTATTGAGAAGTGATTTGTGAAGCTCTGACAGTGTCTGAAACTTCTCAATATATTCCAATATACTCTCCATCTGTGATTCCATCCCTGCATTTACCTGTTGTGACTTGCTGCTGTTCTGTACGATCATGAACAGCTTATAGTAGATGTCCCGAACCTGGTTTGGCAGATAAGAACGGTTGTTTTTAAAATATTCAAAGATACGATTTAAAATATTTTCCGCCGCCTGCTTGTCTTTGGACGACAGAGCTTCTGTGAATGCGGAAGAGGGATCGGTAAATACAGAAGAGGATAGAGCAGTTGCGTTCATATCGGTCAAAATACTGTTGTATTCATAAAAGAAGCTGCTTTGCAGCAAAATAACAGCCTGGCTGTAGGAGTGATAAACCTTGTGAATATCATTTACCGTACTGCCGACCACGATAAAAAAAGTGCCTATTTCACTATATAGAGTTTTCAAATGCTCAGAGAACTTCAGAACAGTTTCCGGGGAAGGCTTTAACGTACCAAAGATATGGTATACAATATGCTGTTCATGCTTACTTACGTGTATACTCTGTAAATGGTATTTCATTAAAAAGGAATCCAGCTGTTTATGAATTGTATTAATGGAATTTCCTTTGTTCTCACTGAAATTATTTGTTAACTTTACAATAATTGTGGTGAAGTAAAGAATCGTACTGGGAGGATACTGAAAATCACGGAGTAAATCGTCTATGCCTTCTACATCCTGAGAGGGATAGGTTAAAAGCAATGCCAGTCTGGAGGAACGCTCCAGTGAAAGTAATGTCTCCGATTGTTTGGTACGGTTTAATTGTTTGTTCTCTTCAATTGCTTCCAATACCGCTTCTTCAATTTCCAGAGGGTCCAGAGGCTTTTCAACATAATTAATCGCCTTTAATTTAATTGCTGCTTTCAAATACTCTTTATCGGAATATCCGCTCATGAAAATAATACATACATCCGGCAGAATCACTTTGATTTTCTCTGCCATTGCAATACCATCCATTCTGGGCATTCTTACATCACTTAATATAATTTCCGGTTTTTCTTTTTTAGCAGTCTCAAGTCCATTGATCCCATCATCAGCTAAAAAAATGTCAAATATACCCAGTGATTTCCAGTTTACGGAAGACATTAATCCCTCTCTTGTTAATTGTTCGTCATCTACTATTAGTAATTTCATCTATTGTAATCTCCCTGATGTAATAGTTACAGTTACATTTTAACAAAATAAAAAAAGATTACAATAGAAATTACCATTTCTTCATAAATTCTCGTTATTTATGTATCTTTGGTATTCAGAAGGAGACATATTTGTGCATTTTGTAAATATCCTGGAAAGCTGCTGGCTGCTTGAAAATCCCGTCAGAGAAGCAATTTCCTTAGTAGAAAGCTGAGGTTGTTCTTTTATTTTTCTTTTGGCATTACAAATTCGTATATCTTCCAAATAATCAGTGAAACGGGTTCCGGTCTTCTCACGGAATAGTAAAAACAGGTAATCGGGAGTATGCCCGAACATCTCCGCAAGGTTTTGTACTTCAATTTCATGTGTATAGTTTTCCCGGATATACTGTTTGATATGATCTGCCAGATCAGGTTCATCCGGATCATAAACAGCATCCGTCATATTCTGTGCCTTTTCCTGTACGGATCTTAAAAAGACTGAAAATGATTCCGTCGGCAGAGTAACGCCCGTTACGGATTTCATATACCGGGAGAGGTTGTATTTTTCACATCCGGCAAAGGCATGTTCTAAATCGGAGACCGGATAGGATGGATTTACTGCTTCATAGAGCAGTGCTTCTTCTTTTTCCAGGATTCCCAGGATAATCAGGTTCAGCATATGGTTTAATTTTTGAAGGTCCTCTTTTGATGCGGCTTCTTCCAAGTCATGATAAGGTATCAGGTTGCCATACTGGCAAAGGCTCCGGAAGGAAGCCAGGTCAGTAATTTTACCTGCAGTTTTAAAGCATTCCCGCAAAGTTTCACAGCAAAAGCAGATTACACTCAGAGGGGAGCGGCTCTCTCTTGCCAGCTTCTGAAGAAAGGTCAGAGTCTCCCGGCGCATGGGGTCTTCCTTCAATAAGACAAGAAGCGCCCCGTCATCCAGATACAAAAATCCGTTGCATACAGGTGTGGATGCATTGTCTGCAAAGTAATCCTGTATCCGGGTCTGAAGCTGCTGGTACATGGAATACTGGTCATGAAAGTCGTCGTAATCCGCATACAGCACATATCCATGGTATTCGGAAGTATAGTCTTCCGGTATTTCCCCATAGGACTGGAAACAGTTATAATCCTGAATCAGCTGGTGGGGAAAATTGTTGTAACGGACCCATTTTAACTTATCCAGTTTTTTATCCGCCTGAACCAGGCTCCGTTCAATATCTTCTAAAGTAATCGGTTTTACAAGATAGTCTTTTGCTCCCAGCTGAATTGCTTTCTGGGCATAATGAAAGTCGGAATACCCGCTTAATATGACAATGTTCGCATCCGGACAGTATCGCTTTGTTTCTTCAAATCCTTCAATCCTGTCCATTAAAGGCATTTTTATATCCAGAAAGATAAGGTCAGGGTGTGCGTCTCTTGAAACCGTTACCAGTTCTTTTATATTTTTTGCTTCCACTATTTTATGAAGCCCGGGATATTCTGTCTGGATGATGCGGGTAATTTCCTGGCGTGTCTTTTGATCGTCATCCGCAATTAATATTTTCATGTATTAGAAACCTCCTTGATAAGATTTTTAGGCAATGGTATTTTCTGTGACCATTATAGCAGATAAATGTGGGCTTGTATCCTTCATATCATAGATTTTCTGTTAACAAATTGAAAACCCCAGGATACTGGTAAAATAAACCTTTTATCATAAACTAGAACTAAGTTGTTCACAATTTATTCAAAATTCAAAAATATTTTACCCTGAATCAAATTATTTTCCTGTATAAAATAAATTTACCAGATGATAGGATATTAATAGATCAAAGATAAATGAAAAAACATAAGGGAGGAGAATATAAGGTGTCTGAGTATGTTCTTGAATTAAAAGGTATTACAAAGATATTTCCAGGTGTAAAGGCTCTTGACAAGGTACACTTTCAATTGAAAAAGGGTGAGATACATGCACTGATGGGTGAAAACGGCGCCGGAAAATCCACGTTTATAAAAGTAATTACAGGTGTACATAAAGCAGAAGAGGGTGAAATGTTCCTGGATGGCAAGCCTGTAAATTTTAAAGGTCCAAAGGATGCACAGAAGGTAGGAATCGCAGCAATCTACCAGCATGTTACTTCTTATCCGCATCTGACGGTTACCGAAAATATTTTCATGGGTCATGAGGATGTAAAACACGGAATGATTCAATGGAAGAAAATGAATGATGAGGCGAATAAGCTTCTGAAAGAATTAAATGCAGATTTTGATGCAACTGCTGAAATGGGATCTTTAAGTGTTGCACAGCAGCAGATGGTAGAGATTGCCAAAGCATTGTCAATGAAGGCGAGAATCATTATTATGGATGAGCCTACCGCAGCGCTTACAAAAAGAGAATCTGAAGAACTATACAAGATAGCAGAAAAGCTCAGAGACGAGGGAGCGTCCATCATTTTCATCTCCCACAGATTTGAAGATATGTACCGTCTGGCATCAAAGGTTACGGTATTCCGTGATTCCCAGTATATCGGGACATATGATGTAGATGGAATTACCAATGCGGATCTGATCAAAGCCATGGTTGGACGTGAGATCAATGACCTGTTCCCGAAGCCGGAGGTGAAGCTTGGGCAGGAAGTCCTGCGGGTAGAAAAATTAAGCCGTCAGGGATACTTCAAAAATGTATCTTTCAGTGTCAGAAAAGGAGAAATCCTTGGACTTACCGGACTGGTAGGTGCTGGACGTACTGAGGTGGTACAGACTATTTTCGGAGTTGAAAAGTTTGATTCCGGTAAGGTCTATCTGGAAGGAAAAGAAGTACATATCAAACAACCATCCGATGCCATGCAGTTAGGTATTGGGCTGCTTCCGGAAGACAGACAGCACCAGGGATTGATTTTAGACTGGGGTATTGGAAGAAACATCACACTTGCGGAACTAAGTAAGTATTCAAAAAATGGAATTACCAATGATAAGGTAGAAAGAGAAGCAGCGAAAAAGCTGGCGGAAGAAGTGGATACAAAAGCAGTTACTGTTTTTGACAAAGCAAGTTCACTGTCAGGAGGAAACCAGCAGAAAGTTGTTGTGGCAAAGCTGTTATCCTCAGATCTTAAGGTAATCATCCTGGATGAGCCGACAAAAGGTGTAGACGTTGGTGCGAAAGCTGCAATTTATGAGATCATGGGTGATCTGGCGAAAAAAGGTTATGCAATTATCATGATTTCTTCAGAAATGCCGGAAATCCTGGGTATGAGCGATAGAATCGTAGTTATGTGTCAGGGTAAAGTAACCGGTGAATTAAATCGTGAGGAAGCAACCCAGGAGGGCATCTTAAAATATGCGATGGCAAAATCTTCCTCGGATGCAAACTAGAAAGGAGAGACAAATAGCAAAATGGAAAAGAAATTCAGTCTGAAAAAATTAACCAGCTCTCGTGAAATGAGTTTGCTCCTGGTAGTTATTGTACTTTGTATTTTTATACAATTTCGAAACAGCTCTTTCCTGACGGGTACGGTTATTGTAGAAATGTTAAAGAATTATTCCGTAACAATGATCCTTGCACTGGGGATGATGTGCGTGCTGCTGATCGGAGGAATTGATATCTCCATCGGGTCAACCATAGCACTATCCGGTATGGGAAGCGCTCTTATGATGAGAGACGGAGTATTTTCAAATACTTTACTGGGATTTGTAATGTCAGTCCTGATCGGACTGGTATGCGGACTTGTAATCGGCCTGGTAATCTCAAAAGGAAAAGTGTTACCGATTATTGCAACACTTGGTTTTATGAATATTTACAGAGGTTTAACATATCTGATTGCCAACAGCCAATGGGTAGCTGCTTACCAGGTACCGGAAAAATTCAAAGCATTTGCACAGAGCAGTTATCTCACATTTGGATTAGTGAATAATCTGGTTACCATTATGATTATCTGTTATGTGATCTTTTTCATCATTATGAAATGGACCAGAACAGGAAGAAAAATTTATGCAATCGGAAGTAATCCGGAAGCAGCAGAGATCTCCGGTATCAAAATTGACAACATTAAGTTATTAGTGTATTCCCTGATGGGAGGTATTTGTGGTCTTGCAGGTGCAATGTGGGTATCAGTATATGCATCAGCTCAGGGTGATATGGCTACCGGTATAGAAATGGATGTTATCGCAGCCTGTGTAATTGGAGGTGTAAGTTTAACCGGAGGCCGTGGAAGCGTGGTCGGAGTATTCTTAGGTTCACTTACCATCGCAATCATCGGAAAAGCACTTCCATTAATTGGAGTGTCCCAATTCTGGCAGAGTGCAATAAAAGGTGTTATTATATTAGTTGCGGTTATCCTGAATGTTATGGCTCAAAGAGTTATGGATAAGAATAATCTGAAAGGAAGGGAGATGTAATCATGGCAACAAAATCTGGAAGAACAATATCAGCAGAAAAGAAATCATCATGGAAACAGACCCTTCTGAAATGGGAATCATTTTTAATCATTTTGTTTATTGCCGTTAATGTTATGAACTCCTTCATTTCACCCAACTATTTAAGCGTATCAGGATTATTTACAGCTACCTCATCTTTCCTGGAAAAAGCATTTATCGCTTTACCTATGGCTTATATCCTGGTACTGGGTGAAATCGACATCTCGGTTGGTTCCATCGTAGCATTATCAGCGGTTTTAATGTCACTGGCATATAACGCAGGGGTTCCGATGGGCCTTGCAATCATTATCTGTCTCTTAGTCGGAACAGCATGCGGGTTCTTAAATGGATTAATCCTTACTAAGTTTACCGAACTGGCACCTATGATCGTAACTTTAGGCACACAGATTTTATTCAGAGGTATCGCTGAAATTCTCCTGGGAGATCAGGCAGCAGGCGGACTTACAAGCGTAGAATGGTTCAGTAATCTATACTGGGGATCCATAGGTCCCGTACCATATATGTTTATCGTATTTGTAATCTGTGCAGTTGTATTTGGACTAGTATTACATAAAACCACTTTCGGAAGAAGAATTTACGCAATCGGAAGTAACCGTCTGGCAGCTGAATATGCAGGAATTCATGTACAGAAGCTTCGTTTAGTCGTTTATACCATCGCAGGTACATTTTCAGCAGTTACTGCAGTGTTCCTGGCAGCCCGTATGGGAAGTACCCGTTCTAATATTGCAGCAGGATATGAACTGGAAGCAATATCCATGGTAGTATTAGGAGGTATCTCTACCGCAGGCGGTAAAGGTAATTTCCCGGGAACAGTTATTGCGATCTTTATCATCGGTTTCTTAAGATATGGATTGGGACTGATCAACGTACCGTCACAGGTTATGTTAGTAATTATCGGTGCATTACTGGTAATAGCCGTAATGATACCAAACGTTAATATCGGAAAATTTTTAAAGAAAAAAGAAGCAGCAAACTAAAAAATGATAAATCAGAGTCATTAAAAAATTACTAATCAGGTACTTACACTAAGGTGTTATGTATAAAACTATTTATTCCAAGGGAGGAAACAATCAATGAAGAAAAAAGTAATTAGTGCATTATTATGTATGTCCATGGTTGCTACAATGATGGCAGGCTGCGGAAGCAGCGAAACAAAGACAACAGAAGCAGCGAAAACAGAGGCAGCAAAAACAGAAGCTGCAACAGAAGCAGGCGGCGACACTACAGAAGCAAAATCGGAAGCAGCTACTACAGAAGCTGCAGGTGACGAAACAGAAGCAGCAAAAGCAGACGGCGGTGCTGATGTAAGTGGAAATACTTATGCAATCGTTACAAAAGCAGCAGGAAATCCTTATAATGAAAAAGAAGCTACCGGATTCCAGGAAGTAATTGATGCAGCTGGCGGAAAATGCGTAGTTAAACATCCGGAAAGCGCTACAGCAGAAGCTCAGATCACAATGATCAACGAATTAGTTGCTCAGGGTGTACAGTCTATCTCAATTGCAGGTAATGACTTTGACGCTCTTCAGCCGGCATTAAAAGCTGCTATGGATAAAGGCATCCAGGTATCTTCCTTAGATGCAAACGTAAATCCAGACAGCCGTAAAACATTTGTTAACCAGGCTGGTGTAGACCAGATCGGACAGACATTAATGGATGCTGTACTTGATATCTCCGGTGGAGAAGGACAGTGGGCTATCCTTTCCGCAACAAGCCAGGCTACCAACCAGAACTCCTGGATTGAGTCTATGAAGAAAGTTATGGAAGATGAAAAATATTCCAAACTGGAATTAGTAGAAGTTGCTTACGGTGATGACGAATACCAGAAATCAGTTGACCAGACACAGGCGTTATTACAGAATTACCCAGACCTGAAAGTTATCTGTGCTCCTACTACCGTAGGTATCATGGCAGCAGCTAAAGTTATCCAGGATCAGGGCGTTGCAGACAAAGTTAAATTAACAGGACTTGGACTTCCATCTGAAATGGCTGATTATATCGGTGATGATGATACACATTCCTGCCCTTACATGTACTTATGGAATCCAATTGATGTAGGACGTCTGTCTGCTTATACATCAATGGCATTAGTATCCGGTGAAATCACAGGCGCAGCTGGTGAGAAATTTACAGCTGGCGACATGGGCGAATACGAAATCACAGCAGCTGCTGACGGCGGAACAGAAATCATCGTTGGACCTCCTTTCAAATTTGATCCATCCAACATCAATGATTGGAAATCCGTATACTAAAATTACGCAATAACTGCTAATAACAAACTTTTTCATATCATATTTTCCTTATAAAAAAGTCTTCTGCCTGTACCCCATACAGGCGGGGGACTTTTAAATCTTATAGTTTCAATCTTATATTTCTATGATACAATAAGTAAAAGACTTGGCGGAAGCGGCCAAATGTACAAGCATTCATGCATGTATGGTTTGCAGTCTGCAAATTAAAAAACTAGGAGGTAATACATTATGGTAAAAGGATTTAAAATGAAGTTATATGAAGGAAAGGAAGAAGAGTACGAGATCCGCCACAATCAGCTTTGGCCGGAAATGAAGGATATGATCCACCAGTACGGCGGCAAGAATTATACCATTTTTCTTGACAAAGAGACCCTGACTTTATTTGGGTATATTGAAATTGAGGATGAAGAATTGTGGGCAAAAGGAGCAGATACGGCAATTAACCGCAAATGGTGGGACTTCATGGCGGATATTATGGAGACAAACCCGGATAACAGCCCGGTAGCTATTGATTTGCAGACGGTGTTTCATTTAGATTAAATAATAAGTTGTGTTGAGTAAAGACCCTTTGCGGATGTAGACCGTGCAGGTTAAGTGAAGGAGGCGGATTATGACAGGTGTTAAGACTTTCTAACGCCTGTCATAATCTGCCTCCTTCTATTTCCATAATAACATTT
Organism: Robinsoniella sp.; assembly: GCF_034124845.1. Taxonomy (NCBI): domain Bacteria; kingdom Bacillati; phylum Bacillota; class Clostridia; order Lachnospirales; family Lachnospiraceae; genus Robinsoniella; species Robinsoniella sp. Next base: position 17,141 of record NZ_JAWYAJ010000569.1, on the reverse strand, counting down.
GCTGATATTTTTTAAGTTATAATTTAGAAATCCATTCAGACATATTTCCTTTGTAGAAAATGTAAGGCTGCCCTGCTAGCACCGCTGTTCCGTCACCGCTCTGGTATGCTTCGTACTTTTCTTCCGGATAATCACGGAATGCTTTCATAGTGAAGGAAGAGCCCACTTTTCCATCAAAGGATTTGTCCAGGGTAGCTAAAGTAGAAGCTGCAGCTACAGCGCCCAGATGAATAACATCCCAGAGCATCATGTAGGGGCAAACGTATGCAAAGGCATCTTCGTCTGCTTTTGTTGGCATAAAGGACTGCATCTCGGATGGAAGACCAAGACCGGTTAACTTGATTTCACTGTTGGCTGATTTTAATGATTGCCCTGCTGCTGCGATACCTACGGTTGTCGGGGAAATAATGCAGTCTACTTTATTTTCTGCAATAAATGCCTGTGCCTGTGTTGTGGATTCGGTCAGGTCATCATTTCCGTATTTCTTGTCTAAGTCCGGGCTTACTTTACCGCCATATACAGGATCTGCCAATTCTGTTTCCATAGCTGCGATCCAGCTGTTCTGTACCGGGGTGTCAATCGATGCGGAGAGAACCCCAAGTTTAATTTCGTCTCCGGAGTAGTCTCCAAGCGCTTTTGTTACCGCAGCTTTCATATCACCGTCTTCCGGATAATCCACGCCAAGTGTAATCAATACGCCTGCCTGAACCAGGTTAGAACCGATATCCTGAACTTCAGCCTGGTTAATATGTGTTACCCGGTATTCCGGATTTGCTTCAGAATCAATTGATGTGATGGGAATTCCGGCTTCTTTTGCCTTTTTAAATACTTCATCGTAACCGGTATCACCATTTGTCGAGATAGTAATAGAAGCAACTTTTTGCGTAATCAGTTCATCCAGCAGTTGAACCTGAGCGGCTACCGTTGTTTCAGCCGGACTCTTATAAACGGCCTTCTGTCCCTCACCCTTCATGTATTCGTCAAAACCTTCAAACATCAGATCACCAAAAGAGTTACCGGTGCTTTTGAACATAAATACGTGAGAGCCTTCCAGAGAATCTGAGGAGCCGCCGGAAGTATTTCCGTCTGCTTTGACAGCCTGTGTCTCGGCTGTGCCGCCCCCTTCCGAACCGGTAGTTGTTGGTTTTGTGGAACTGCATCCTGCCAATGAACCAAATACCATTGATACGCAAAGTCCAAGTGCTAAAAATCTTCTTACCTTTTTCATGTTGTTATCCTCCAATTTTTTTTTATTTCCGCGAGCAACGAGCCATACGAACACGCTGGCGCGTCCATTTGGCGACTGCCGCGAGGGTCAAATGCCCTATTTATATAAGCAATACCAGGACAGACTGTCTCGTTATTGTTTATAACACACTAATATCCTTAAATGTTAAAACGCTGTTTTGCTTTTTTGGAATCTTCTTTTAGTTCTGATCTAAGGGATGCCGATGTTTCTTTGCACTTTGCCTGAACTGCCCCGATTTTTTCTTCATACTTATTTATTTTTGCTGCCCTTTCTGTTTCACTGAGCTTTTCGTCTTTTTTTATCTGGGCAATCAAGATTTTCATGGTCTTTACTTCTTCCTGTGATTTTAAGTTTACCGCTTCAATATTTTTATTATTGGAATAGAGTACCATCAGTTTCACATTTTCAATCAGCTGTTTGTTTACATTAGGTATGAGAACGGCGATGATCAGGATAAAACCGGTCAATATTTTACGGGAGTTGGCATCCACACCCATTAAGCCCAGGGTATAAATGAGAAAAGCCATGATCAGGGTACCGATTACAGGTCCGTATACTTTACCTTTCCCGCCGTTTGTGGAGACACCGCCAAGCACACAGATCGCAATGGCATCCAGTTCATATCCGGTTCCCATAGTGGAACTTACACCGCCGCCCATGCGGCCTACAAAGAAGATGGAGGCAATGCCAGCCATCATCCCCATTAATACAAAAACCACCATTTTGGTATGTTCCACACTGATGCCGGAATAGGTGGCTACCGTGGCATTATTTCCGATAATATATAACTTCCGCCCAAAGGACGAGCGGTGGAGAACCAGGATAAACAGGAAAGCCATCAGTAAAAACAATAAGAGTGCAACCGGAATTCCTGCAATATTCAGCCAGGCAATGTCCGTATAAAATTTGGGGAAATGCTTTAGAACATTTACATCCAGTATAATTTTTACAATTCCCCGAAACAGCATGGAGGTGGATATGGTTAAAATTACTGCAGGCATTTTTATGTAAGCGATGAGAAATCCGTTAAATGCACCGCAAACGCCTCCGGCTGCAATTCCAAACAATACACATAAAATCATGGGGATACCGGCATCCATGCTCAGTCCGGTAACCATAGAGGCAACAATCATAGTTGCTGCAACCGATACATCGATATCACCGAGCATAAGCACAAAGATCATGCCCAATACAAGGGGAGACAGATCCATACCGGATTGTATAATAGACTGAATGGTGCCGGCGGAAAAGTAGAGTCCCGGTCTGGTTGCCATAAGTACCAGGTTGATTGCAAGTAAGATATAGACCAGTATCATTTCCCATTTAACTAAAAACCTGGTTAGTTTAAATTTTTCCTTTACTGCCAGATCCCTGGCAGGTGTCTTCATTTCTCCGTTCATTAGATTAAAGCACCCCTTTCCTTTAAGATTCGTTTTTCAGAGGAGCGCAGTGTAAATAAATTAATTGCTACCGCAATAATTATAATTGCACCCTGGATGGCATCTTGCCACACACTGAGTCCTGGGAGTAAACTGATAAAATAAGTAATGACGCTCATCATTAAAAAGCCTATTATTACGCCATCTATCTTACCCCGTCCACCGGTAATGCTGACTCCCCCAAGGATACAGATAGCGATTGCCTGCATTTCATAACCTTCGCCCATACCATAATAACAAATGGAATAATTTGCGGTATAAAGCATCCCGGAAAGTCCTGCAAGTGCGCCGCAGATTGTAAATGCCATAAAGGTAACACGTGCTTCCTTAATACCGGCTACTTTGGCGGATTCCCGGTTTGTTCCAATGGCATAAATGCGTCTGCCGTAAGAAGAATAGCCAAGAAAAATACCGGCAAGTACAAAGATCACAAGTACAAACCATAAAATATTGTAAATGCCCAGAAACTGCCCGGATGCAAATGTCACATAATTTTCTGTGAATTGGTGAGGGAACCACCAGTTTCCTCCGCTGCATAAAAATGCCAGACCCCGGAAAATATACATTGTTCCAAGAGTGGCGATCATAGGAACCATTTTCAGGTAACCTACAATAAAACCATTAAAAGCGCCGCACAGTACACCCACTGCAATACCCAGTATCACCCATACGAATCCCGGTATATTCTGGTGGCTGTTCATTAGAGAGGAACAGATTACCCCTGCCAGGCTCAAGGTAGATGCCACAGATAAATCGATGCCTCCTGTGATAATGACCATCATCATGCCTACTGCAAGCAGCGCATATACCGCATTGTTGCGAAGCATATTCATAATTGAAGTTAAGGAGTACATGGAAGGCGTGATAAATGCAGCTACGATCAAAAGAACTGCAAAGCCAACTAAAAGCCCAAAGTTCCGGTTGCCTGTAATTTTTTCTGAAAATCTATTTCTATCCGACTTCATTACTTACTCCCCCTTTCCGTCTTTGTGTTTTAAAGAAGCTTCTAAAATCATTTCCTGAGTGGTTTTGCCGGACTCAAATTGCCCGGTGACACGTCCCGATTTCATGACAACGATTCGGTCAGCCATGCCCAGTACTTCCGGCATTTCCGATGAAACCATGATGATGGCGTACCCATTTGATGCCAGCTCGTTCATAATTTCATAAATAGAATACTTGGCGCCAACATCAATTCCTTTCGTAGGCTCATCCAGGATTAAAACCTTTAAATCACAGCTCAGTAACTTTGCAAAAACTACTTTTTGCTGGTTTCCGCCAGATAGAGATGAGGGAGGTGCACTGATATCTTTTGCTTTCAGCTGTATTTTTTGGCAAAGAGCAATTGCATTTTTTATTTCTTCATCTTCCTGAAGGAAAAGTCCCTTTGTAAATCTGCTTATGACGGCAGAGGATACATTTTGGTAAATGGGAAGTTCGTTGACCAGCCCCTGTATCTGCCGGTCTTCCGGAAGAAGTCCGATCCCATACTGCAAAGCATCAATGGGAGTTTTGATTTTAACCTCTTTTCCCTCCAGTTTTATGGTACCGGAGTCCGGTTTCATAATTCCGAAAATGTTCTGGCAGACTTCGGTGCGTCCTGCACCAACAAGACCTGTCAGTGCCAGTATCTCTCCTTTTTTCACCTGAAAAGATACATTTTTGAAGTAACCCTCTTTTGAGATATCTTCTACTTCCAGAACTACGTCTCCAATTTTTGAAGTTTTTGTAGGATACATCTGGCTTAATTCCCGCCCCACCATTTCAGCAATCAGTTTCTGATTGGAGATCTTGTCCACATCCCAGCTGCCTATGTACCTGGAGTCCCGGAAGACCGTAACCCTGCTTGCCAGCCGGTACATATCTTCAAACTTATGTGTAATAAAGATAATTGAGACACCTTCATCTCTCAGGCGTTCTGCAATCTGGTACAATTGTTCACACTCTGTTCTGGTTAACGATGCAGTGGGTTCATCCATAATCAGTATGCGTGCATCTCTGGACAGTGCTTTTGCTATTTCTACCAGCTGCTGTCTGGCTACACTAAGAGCACCCATGGGTTTACTTACATCAATTTCATTGCTGAGGGGCTGTATCAGTTCTTTTGCCCGCTGGGTCATCAGCTTCCAGTTATACAGACCAACTTTATTTTTAATCTCCTGCCCCATAAAAATATTTTCTGTAACGGATAAATCAGGAAATGCAGTGACATGCTGGTAAATAGCAGCAATCCCAAGTTTGGCTGAATCCGCTGTGGATCTTAAGGTAATTTTTTCACCCTCCAGCAACATAATGCCGCTGTCCGGTTGATGTACGCCTGTTATAACTTTAATAAATGTAGATTTGCCGGCGCCATTCTCGCCCATAAGAGCATGTATCTCACCTCTCTTAAGTTGAAAGTGAACACCATTTAATGCTGTTACTCCGCCGAAGGTTTTTACAACGTCTTTCAACTCTAAGATAAAATCATTCATCATTATTCCCCTTTCCCTTATTAAATTTTTGTGGTACTGTGTGTTGTGATAAGCATATACTACCCCGTTTTTTCTCTTTTTCAATATCAAAAATTGTTTTTCTGATATCAAAAATTGCTATTTTGGGCTATCTTACTATTATTTTAGAAAAATGGGTGGATTTATTATATAGTTTTTAAATGAATGTTAAGACATGACAAAAAAAGTTAACAATACTGTTTTTATATGGAGGGACTTCATTGTGATATTACCTAAAAGAAATTTACCGGAACAATACTCAAAAAGAACAAATCAAATTTCCCACCAGACGGAAAGCCTACCATTCTATGTAAAAGAATGTGGTTTCTGCAATGAAAAAAAGTTTGTTCTTGGAAATGCAAATAACTATTATGATTATATTTTACTATACTCCGTTTCCGGAGTTGTCCGATTTACCAAAAATCAAAGTACCCAGTACATTTACCAGGATAATGTAGTAATCTCTTCCTGCAATACGCCGCTGACATTCACCCGTGCAAGTAACAACTGGGAATATTTCTATATGATAATCCGGGGTACACATGCAAAATTATATTACAATCTGGTAAGAAATAAGTCCAGTATTATTCCCACCGACAGACTGAGCAGTATCCTGGATCTGTTTTTAGAAATGCATCAGATAACCTTTAAAAAAGAAGTTTTAGACGATATGCAGGCAAGCTTAATTATACATAATATTTTTTTTGAACTATATAAGATATCCAACAGCATTTTAGAAACTAAAAAAATAACTCCGGTGCAGGAGACCGTAGTCAACCTCTCACTGAAGTACATAGCAAATAACTATAAAAATGATCTGGATGTAGATACGATTTGCAACGAGGTAAGCTTTTCAAAATATTACTTTTGCAAGCTGTTTAAAGATCATATGGGAATGACCATACATCAGTACGTAAACGAGTACCGGGTGAATAAATCAAAAGAACTGCTGACCTATTCGAAACTCTCCATAAATGCAATCGCAAAGTCTGTGGGATTTAAAAGTACGCTGACATACAGCAGATGTTTTGAGCGGTTCACGCATATGACGCCAAGTGAGTATCGGAAAAATTTTTGATGGTAGAATAATGAGGAATGATGTTGGTGTTTTTTGTGTTACATACAATATAATACATACATTTTAAACTGTAAAATTTATAAAAAATAGTTTATGTGGATATTGTCAATATGTGGTCAGTGTGATATACTTTTTTTATAAGAGCAATCGTGTTACGGGGTGATGTTGACCTTCATTTTACATAGAATGGAGGTGATGTCTATGAAACATTTCGATTTTAAGGATTTGATGTCTTTTGGAATGTTTTTAATAGGATTACTGACGTTCATTTATATGATCTGTCACTAATGGGCATAGAAAAACCACCCTGAAACTTTTGACCGAGTAGATGGGTGGTTTTTCTATCCAATTCAATAAGGTCAACCCACCTTGTGGGCGGTTGCTCTTTATATTTTTAATATATCATATAATGATTGGTATTACAATAGTAATTAGGATAAATATAATAAGTAGTGAAATTAAAAATTACCGTTCACTATGGGTGATGCAGCAATTATCAATATAATGATAATAGGATTACTGACGTTCATTTATATGATCTGTCACTAATGGGCATAGAAAAACCACCCTGAAACTTTTGACCGAGTAGATGGGTGGTTTTTCTTACTCTAAATAAGGTCAACCCACCTTGTGGGCGATTGCTCTTAGACTAACATATTTTTAAGCATATTACAAGTGTATTTTTAACTAATAGTTTAATAAATATAAGTGTATTAGATTGTTATCTAAAAAGCAATTGCAATATATATACATCAGTCCTATGGCAGTTCAACATCAATATAAAACATAAAAATATATAAAAAGTAAAGTATAAGTTGAAAGAAAATAATAAAATAGAAAGGAAGCCACAGCATGATTCTTTCAACCAGTTTCAAAGTGGCAGTATTGCAGGCTAATCTGTAATACACATAGGTATTAATATGAAAAGTATCAGCATCGGAAATGGGAAAATCCAGGTACCGGAAATCGGACTTGGATGTATGAGAATCAAAGAATTGAAGACAAAGGAAGCTGTCAGGGAATTGATTGACACCGCAATGGATCAGGGAATAAATTTTTTTGATCATGCGGATATATATGCAGGAGGAGGAGCCGAGGAATTATTTGGTGACGTGACAGAGCCTGGGCTGCGGAACAAAATGCTGATTCAGACAAAATGTGCAATTCGTCCGGGGTGCTGCTTTGATTTCTCCAAAGAACATATAATCAGTTCGGTGGAAGGCAGCCTGAAGAGGCTGAAAACAGATTATATCGATATTCTGCTGCTTCACCGTCCGGATACCTTAATGGAGCCGGAGGAAGTTGCCGGGGCATTTGAGGAGCTGGAGAAGTCAGGAAAGGTCCGCTATTTTGGGGTAAGTAATGAAAACCCATATCAAATGGAACTATTGAATAAATACTGCAATCAAAAAATACTGATCAACCAGCTGCAGTTTAGCATTGCGCACTGCGGAATCGTAGATGCAGGGATTAATGTAAATATCCATAACGATGCAGGAACAAACCGTGACGGTGGTGTACTGGAATACTGCAGATTAAAAGACATCACCATTCAGGCATGGTCGCCGTTTCAATATGGAATGTTTGAAGGCGTTTTCTTAAACAATGAAAAATTCCCCCTTTTGAATGAGAAGATTGACCGGATGGCTGAAAAATACCAGGTGACAAATAATGCGATAGCAATTGCCTGGATTCTGCGCCATCCAGCCAAAATACAGGCGATTGTGGGAAGTACGAATAAACAGAGAGTGGCGGATATTTGCAAAGCATCGGATCTTACACTTACAAGAGAAGAATGGTATGAATTGTATATGGCGGCAGGGAAGAAGCTGCCGTAAATGTGAAAAGGGCGGCTGCAAATATTATATGCAGCCGCTCTGATTGGTTTAATGGGTAAATCCATAGACTTTCGGTTCTGTTTTTTTGCCATGAACAAGGACAGCAGCTTTGTCTAATTCCTGTATGCCTTCTTTCAGATCGCGAATCAGCAGTTCTGCCATATCATAGTTTAAATCAGCACGGCACACAATCCGCTGGATAATAACGTTCTCCAGATTCTTAGGCAGAGGATAGGTGGGAACCTGCCATCCCCGCATGAGCAGGCGGTCGGATAAGTCATAAAGTGTCCACTCACGGTTTTTATCCTCTTTCAGAGTATAGCAGACAACCGGAAGGTCACTTCCGTCGTGGTAGATATGGAAGATGCCGGTTTCTCTTAATTTATCAGCCAGGTAGTGCGCTACATCCTGAGTCTTTTGCTGGATTCTCCGGTATCCCTCCTTTCCCAGACGGATAAAATTGTAGTATTGTCCAATAATCTGGCTGGCGGACCTGGAAAAGTTCAGGGCGATTGTGGGCATCTTGCCCCCCAGGTAATCTACTTCAAAAATTAACTCCTCAGGGAGATACTCTTTGCGTTTCCAGAGAACCCATCCGATTCCGGGATATACCAGTCCATATTTGTGGCCGGAACAGTTGATGGAGATAACGTTTTTTAATCGAAAATCCCAGGGCAGATCCGGATTTACAAAAGGTACAAAAAGACCACCGGATGCAGCGTCTACATGAATATAGACTTTATGTCTGGTTGAGGCATTATAAGCTTCCAGTTTCCGGTCGATTGCCTGCATGTCGTCAAATTTTCCGGTATAAGTAATGCCCAGGATACCGACTATGCCGATGGTATATTCATCCACATATTGAAGTACCGTATCCGGATCTATGCACATACAGCCGGCACTCATTGGTACCTCCCGCAGCTTAATATCCCAGTATACACAGAATTTCTCCCAGCAAACCTGATACCCGGAGGAAATTACAAGATTTGGTTTTTTAGAGAGATCAAGGCCAAATTCAGCGGCTCTTTTTCGCCAGCGGAATTTCATTGCCATACCTGCCAGCATACATGCCTCAGAGGAACCTACGGTGGAGGTGCCGATGGTATCGGCTTCATCAGGAGAGTTCCACAGATGAGAGATCATATTAATGCAGCGGTGTTCGATTTCCGCAGTCTGAGGATACTCTGTCTTGTCAATGGCATTCTTCTCAAGGGTTTCGGACATAAGTTTAACGGCTTCTTCTTCCATGTAAGTCTGGCAGAACGTAGCCAGATTCAATCTTGCGTTGCCTTCGTTCATCAGTTCATCTTTAATCAGCTGGTAAGCAAGTGCCGGTTCCAGAGGGTGATCACCGATTACATTTTTCGGTATGGGAGAATCTGCCTCTAATGTTCCGAAAAGCGGTGTATCAAAGGAATCTTTAAACGTTTCTCGTTTCTTGTACTGGTCATATAACATGATACTCACTCCTGTTCTGTTTTTATTTTAAATAGCTAAATTTTATTATATGACATTTTAGAATGAAGTACAATAATCGGGGAATTAAGAAAGATGTTGATACAGGAATTATTATCAGGGTGCAGGAATCAATACAAGTGTGCAGGAATTAATACAAGTGTACAGGAATTAATTTCATGATACATTTTCCGTGTTAAAATAAAATCTTTAAGGCATATGCAAATTTACAGGGTGGCTGATCCGGAAGGGTTACTTCCAGAAAATCATTTGTTTGAATAAAGTCAAGTCCGAAATCCGTTCCCAGCAGTTGCACCTTTGTCACTGCTCTTGGACTGCATTTTTTCAGTGCCTTAATATAGAGCTTACGGTTATCCGGCCACCCAAAGGTAATGGCATAAACTGAGGAATCATTCTGGGTAAAGCGAAAGTCTTCGGAGGTAAAAATGTGATTCCTGATATCGGATGCAAGCCCATCTTCCACCTGGTGATTGATTTTATCAATGTCATAATTTTCGTCCGCTACAGTGGTGGGACCTTCTGCTGCTGTCAGCCAGGGGCGGGTATTATAGATAGCCTCTCCGTTAACTTTCAGCCAGTCACCAATTTCATGGAGTATACTCACGGCATCAGGATGAAAGGAGCCATCTGCATTTGGTCCTACATTTAACAATAAGTTTCCGTTTTTTGCCGTGATGTCACAAAGCTGATGGATGATGCTGCAGGCAGACTTATACTTAGGATTTTGTACCATGCACCAGGTTATGTTATCTTCCAGTCTGTCATCTGTCTGCCAAGGAAAGTTTTTCGCCTGGGAAAAACGCCCGCATTCAATATCATAGATTCCAATATCAGCCGGGAAATCTTCCTGCTTATAAGATATGGCTATATCTTTGCTGCTGCAAGTATTATAGTAATGGCGCACCATCTTATAGCGGTATGCTTCATCGATAATAAAAGAGCGGCTGTCAAAATAGATCAGGTCAGGCTGATAGAGATCTACGACTTCGTTTACCTTATCCAGCCACATTTGATTAAACTTCTCATCAGGCATGCGGTAAGGGTGATAACGGTTTGTCTCCAGTGGCAGAGCATCCCAGTAATACCGCTGATTGTCGGGGTTATAGACATCCGCTTCTGCATCGGAAGACATAAACCATCCCCAAAGCCATTGATGGTGAAAGGTGCTCAGTATTTTGATGTTCCTTTTACGGAAAGCATCGACACACTCTCCGGTAATATCTCGTTTCGGTCCGTAATGAACAGCGTTTACCGGATTGACCTGACTGTTCCACATGGAAAAATTATCAGCGTGTTCCGTAACGGGTCCCGCATATTTTGCTCCCGAAGCTACAACCAGGTCTGCCCATTCTTCCGGATCAAACTTTTCTCCGGTAAACATCGGATAAAAATCTTTATATCCGAAATCGTGAAGAGACCCATAGGTTTTTTCATGATGGACATTCTGGGAGAGACCCTTTCCGTACATATTCCTGGAATACCATTCATTCTCAAAAGCCGGAACACTGTATGGTCCCCAATGGAAAAAAAGTCCAAATTTAGCATCCCGGAACCACTTTGGTGCCTGGCGTTCATAGGGTTTCCAATTTAATTCTGATGACATATTGATACCTCCAATTTTCATTTTATTTCATATTTGCCGTTAAAATTGACACTGAATATAAGATTGCCGTAAATAAATATCCTGTATGTAAGATCGTCGTAAATAAAAATCTCTGTATTTAAGACTCTCCGTAAATAAAAGTCACAGTATATAAGACTCATAGCATATACATCTCACATTAAATAAATAGCTCTTTATACAAAACCGGTTTTATACAATCCTGTGTGTTTCCACAGAAAATTGATAAAAAGAAAGCACAGGAAGATACGTAACCCCATCTACGGGTGGAATAAAACTTGGCACGGGTTTATGGCAGAAGGAAACAAAAGCCTTCCCCCGAATTTCCCGGTCCAGGGTAAGCAGCAGTCCATTTGGAATGCCAGGTGCCGGAATTATGCTATAAGGTGGAACTTCCCCCAGGCAGTCTTCTATATAAAAGCCGCATTCAGCAGCATTATGGCTGTAAAGAAATAAGTTCTTTACCACGCCCAGGAACCGCAGCAGTATCTGGTCAGCCTGAATCAGTTCCGCACTGTGTATATCCGGTGCCAGAAAAGCCGGGGCACTGCAAAGCACATGACCGCACAGTTTTGCCATCCGTTCGCCTAAAAGTGTATTGGAAACAGAAGAATTGTGTACGTTATCGGACAGAGAGCAGTTTAATGTTGGGAGTACATATACATTTGGCATGGAAAGCGCAGTCCGGCGCTGGATTTCCCGGATTACCGCCCAACCTTCCTCATAAGGGGAGTCTATTTCCCGGTTCAGCTGAAAAGTAAAAAACGGTATTTCATACCCGAGATCGGCTCTTACATTGGAGATAAGCGTATGATATTTCTCCTCATAGACTTCAAAATTTCCGGAGAGGGTATCCGCACATCCCTGGTACCATAAAATGCCGGCTGGGGCTGCAGTTCCGCTGCCCGGGGTAAGATTTTTGACTTTCCGCATCATATTCCAATAGAGTGACCCGGTTCCGTTTTTGTCCCACAGGTCAATGGGAGAGCCGCCCTTTGCACAGACAATTAACCCCACCGGGCAGCCCGAAATCTGCTGAAAGTGCCTGCCAAATGCGATCCATGGTGAAGTTCCCGACACCCGAAGTTCTGTGTTTGCATTATCATCATCAGCATCGGTAGATTCGTTTAAAGGGTGGGCGGCCAGTGCCCAGCGGTTATTGTTGCGCAGTACATGAACGCCTAAAGCCGGTGGGTCACCGCCCCAATCCTGACCAAACCCAGCAGCATTTGACTGCCCCGCTACGAGAAACAGATTTCCAACACCGATGTGGAATCTCACGTCACCGCGGAACATCCAGGTATAAGTCCCATCGGTGCTGGCGGAATCCACTCCGGTTTCAATCCGGTATAATCCGCCCTTTGGCAGAGAAAGGGTTATTTCAAAAGTGCCGGTAAAGCGTTCGTCGTCTTCCAATAAAAAGTCCGCAGGTGTCCATGGAATTACCGGATAGTTATTCTCCTCCTGCATAATGCGCACTACCGGAACGGCGTATTTCACACCCACGTTCAGGGCGGCTTCCGGTACAGAATAATGCCCTTTTAGTGTAATGGTACCAGAATCCCCGGTCTTTTGTATAATTGCCCAGTCATCCGGGGCAGATGTTAATATTACTCCTGTCATCATAATCTCCTTTATTTTATATTCAGCATTTCTGCCTGTTTATTTAAATCATCAATGTAGGTTTGTATGCCGTCATTTTCCCACCGTCTGATAACCTCATGCCACATATCCACAGGATCCTCTTCCCCAATAATGACTTTGGTGAATTCATCAATCATAGTTGAAGTAGAAAAAATATCAGACTCTTCTTTGGACATTTGTAAAAAGTCATATGGCCGTTCCACCATGGTGGTATTTTCCTGATTCCAGTGCAGTGCGCCGTTGGACATCTCCATAATCTTTCTGCCATACCGTTTGTTATTTTGCTCACTGGATACAAAATCATCATCGGATCCGCCCCAGGATGCCAGACTGGTAAATAAGTTTAAAGAGGGGTATTTTTTGAGCAGCAGCTCGGATACATTTTCACTGGAAGTATCCAGAAGACAGGTGTATTCCCCGTTCTTTAAATCATAATCCTCCCCTTCTATGCCAAACCGGGTGAGATACCAGCCTTCCTCGGACAGCAGGTATTCATACAGATATAAGATCCGTTCCATTTTCTCCTCATCAACATGGGAAGAAAACAAAGATTCCGACCAGAAAGGAGAGCTGCTGTTACTGTACCGCTTCCCGTCTGCACATGGGAAAATATTTAAAATGCTCACCGCATCTTCAAAGGGTTCCGTTTCATCGTGATAGTGGTTCCAGTAAGCTTTGATCTCAGAAAGGGCTGCCGGAGAAGTCTTATATTCCAGCGCTCCAAGCTTCCCTCGGGCAAAATCGTAGACAGAATCTACCGTCTTCTTCAAATAAAACTCCGGGTCAAGGCCCCCGCTTACATACAATTTCCGATAGGCTTTTACTACATCTTCGAATTCCGGCAAAAGGTAAGAGGGAAGAAACTTTCCGTCTTTTTTTACCCAGGTGTATACATTACATTCCGGTGCAATACCCAGAATCAGCCACTTTCCAAGCGCGGTGCGATTCCCAACGTTATATCCCAGGGTATCATCTGCACCATTTCCGTCCGGATCCTGTGTGGCAAAGGCAACCGTCATATCAATAAACTCATCCAGACTTTCGGGTTCCTCTAAGCCCAGATTATTCAACCAGTCTTTGCGCACCAGCAGTCCTGCATCGGAGGATGATAAATCCATATCTCCAAATGAAGTCCTGGGAAATGTGTATATTTTACCGTCCTTCTGCTCTAAAAAATGCTGCAGGGAGTCAACCGTCTTTTTTACCTCGGGATAGGCAGAGAGGTCATCGGGCAGAGGTGTGAGCATTTTGCGTGAGATCATATCGGTCAGGGATAGCGCGTTATTTTCAGAGGTGCCCGTTATTGTAGTTGCGGCAAAGATATCGGGGAGGGAATCCGACACTCCCATAACCAGATAGCGCTCATTATAATCGGACCAGTTCAGGTTAACAGGCTGAATCGATATATTAAACAAATCTTCCAGATAACGCCAGACCCCGTCTTTGTCCTTGCTGTTTTCCATAGCCTGAATATTCCAGAATCCAATGCTGATTTCCAGGTGCTGGCTTAAATCGGCATTCTGAAGGGACTCGGGCAGCCTCTTTTCAGTTTCTGCCGGTCCGTCTTCCCGGCAGCCCCAGAGCAGGCATAGGAGAACCGCCAGTACAGCTAACATCACAATTTTTATTTTCATACCTCAATCCTCCCTGTTCCGGTAGGCAGTTGGCGTGATTCCCATGGTCTTTTTAAAAACTTTTGCAAAGTAAAAGTAATCCCGGTAACCAGTTGTTAAAGCAATCTCAGAAACCGGGAGATCCGTATCCTGAAGTAATTTCACCGCATGTTCTATGCGAAGTTCGGTGAGATAACAGCTAAAGGTCTTGTTCATTTCCTGGTTAAATAACTGGCTGGCATAATTGGGGTTGACGCTGCACTGCTCCGCAATCTGCTGGATGGATATACATTCGCTGTAGTGCTGGTGAATATAGGACAGCATACATCTGACAATCCGGTTTTTCACCGGAAATTGATTGAGATTTTCTTCTTTTTGTTCTTTCTTTTTCTTTTCCATAGAATGCAGAAACTCTACTTTCTCATATGCGCGCAGAATGCTGTCCTGAATTTCCGTAGGGGAAAACGGCTTCAGGCAATAGCCGATTGCATTTTGAGTCATCGCTTTTTGCACATAGGCAAACTCTGCGTGTCCGCTTATGATGGTAAAAACAGTATCCACTTTTTCCAGATTTGCTGCCTGCAGCAGTTCCAGACCGCCAAGGCCCGGCATTTTAATGTCTACAAATGCCAGGTCAGGCCGCTGGTCCAGAATTAACGAAAGCCCCGTTACGCCGTTATACGCTTCCCCGATAATTTCAAAGTAATCCTGGTTAAGCAGTAGCGCCCGCAGACTTTTGATCACCCATTTTTCATCATCAATAATGACTGCTCTGTACATGATGGTTACTCCTCCTTTCTTTGCTGCTGAAATGGAATCCGAATCTGAATATTTGTTTCGATATGTTCTTTTGACTCAATAATTAAATGGTAGGGTTCGCCATAATACAGACGGATGCGGCTGTTTACATTTAAAAGCCCAAGGCTGTCCGAATCCTCCCCGGAGGCAGCCATGGAAAGGGATTCTTCCATAGAAGTGGGAATCGTCTTCGGGTGGTTCAGATTGTCCCGGATCTGGCACAGCCGTTCGCTGGAAATGCCTTCCCCGGTATCGTATACCCAGATAACAAGAGTGTCATTGGAAGCGTCATGTACGCCACCTATCTGTAAATGTCCCGGTTCCAGCAGTTTTTCCAGACCGTGGACAATGGAGTTTTCCACCAGAGGCTGTAAGATCATCTTGGGAATACAGGCATCCATAATTTCTTCCGATATACTGTACGCAATCGTAAAACGTCCCTCAAAACGGGTAGACTGTATCATCAGATATGATTTGACTATCTCCAGCTCTTCCCGAAAAGTAACAAACTCATTTCCTTTAATGCTGTAGCGGAGAATCTGCGCCAGAGCCTGGGAAATGTTAATAATGTCATCAGACCGTCCCTCGGTTGACATACCGCAGATCAGAGCCAGGGTATTGTACAAAAAATGTGGGTTGATCTGGCTTCTTAAAAAAGCTAGTTCCGTTTTCTTTGCATAGATCTCCGTTTCATACATTTTCGTACAGGTATTAAAAATATCACGGTTTAAGGTATCTACCTCATCCAGCATCTGGTTAAATGCATTTCCAATGGCGGCGGCTTCCAGGCAGACATATGACTGTTCATCCAGGTGGATACGTTCTTTCAACGCCCGCCTGTTTCCGGAAGTAATCTTATTCATGATCCCGGTTAATTCCGAGATTGTGTTGAAAAACCGGGAGATAAAGTAAATTAAAAACGAGCAGACTGCAATAAAAATAACCAGGGTGAGAAAATACTGGCTTCCCACAGTCCGGATCAGTTTCTGAATCAGAGCACCCTTTGGAATGATGGATATTAATTCATATCCGGTTTCGGGTATTGCATGAGTCTCAAAGGTATATTCCGTATTGGAATAAGTAAAAACTAAATCCCCGGATTTTTTAGATAGAAATGCCTGGTAAATCTCTTCATCGCCTAAAAGCAGATTTTTGCTCTGATCCAGGAAAATCATTTTTTGATCGGCACTGTCCAGAGAGTAAGAGCCTCCAAGAAAGCGGGAGGGCTCTATTGCCACAAAAACTGCCCCACAGGGAGTGGCATTGCTTAAGTCCAGGGGATAGATCAGCCGCCCTGCAACAATACATACTGTATTTAAAGAGTGAATAAAGTAATTTTGCCGGTCAAAGAAAATCACATCATGCTGATCACTGGGAAGTTCCTGTAAAAGCTTACTAGTAATAGAAGAATCCCCGGCCACATTGCTGAAATTACCATTGTCACCAATCACCGCAATATCAATGATGGATGGTTCCTGATTCTGGGTGTTGATCAGCAGATTAGAAACCCGCTGTACATAGTCAAACTTAGATTCTTCCTTGTTCTCAATAAGATAGCTCTGTACCAGCTCATTATAAGCAAGGCTGGTTGTAAGTTTTGAAAAATAGGTGTAGTTGTACTGGACTTCGTGAAGCACCTGGTTCACTTTCTCATCCTGATTGGTCTTTAAGGACTGATACTGCAGTTTGTAATAAGAAAAAATACTGAATATCATAATTCCAGCCATGGTAACCGCCATGATAATTAAAAGAATCATCATCTGGCGCCGCAGGGGCTGGGGTGTAAATTTTTTTAACGGTATTTTCATTATTTTAGTAACCTCTTAAGTTATTGTGCTTATTTTAAACAAGATCGTAGAGTTAATCTCAATAAGCGGTTGTCTTTATTAAGAT